>CAYYNI010000073.1:0-9891 GCA_964472765.1 uncultured Thermotogaceae bacterium
GAAATGGTGGGAGATGCAGGTAGTCATTACCCTATCAATCCGGCTTGGGGTGCTATGGAATCCTTTGTGCCCGGTGTTATTGTAGATATTTTCTCCATGAGCGCAAATGAACAAATGAACGACGAAAATCTTAAAAAGCTTCTCTTAAAGTATGACGAGGAATTACAAAATGTTTTGGACCAGTATCAACAATAGAAAATGAACTCCGTCAGAAAAAAAGCTTGACGGAGTTCAAATGAAAACACGCAATGATATTATACACCGGGGAGAATGAAATTCTCCCCGGTTGATTAAAGAGGGTATTTATATGCTCAATATCGAACAGAAAAGAAGCCGTTTTGCAATAAAAATGATCCTTCCCGCAATCCTATTGTCCATGTTCGTCCATATTATCCCTACACTTTGGGGAGTCTATATCAGTTTCAGAAAACTGAATATTTATTACATCCGAGATTGGACTAAGGCCCCTTTTGTTGGCCTTGAAAACTATGAGAGAACCATGAATAGCCTTTCGGGTATCTTCTGGGAATCTCTTTTTTATACCATGCTGTTTGTTGTCTTTTCGGTGCTTGGGTGTTTTTTATTAGGAATCATGGGAGCTGTTTTATTAAACAAAGACTTCAAAGGGAGAAATTTAATCCGAGGGATCTTTTTAATCCCCTATACTCTTCCAGGTGTGGTAGCTTTGACCAATTTACGTTTCATGCTTCTTCAAGATTGGGGCATTGTCAATTCGGTTCTTATGAAACTTGGGCTGATAAAGGAAAACATCTCCTGGCTCACAGGCCCGATGGCCTTAGTGTCCATTATCATCGCCAATATTTGGATACGGTGGCCTTTCTGGTTTATCACCCTGCTGGCCGGATTACAGGGGATATCCGGGGATGTTTACGAAGCAGCCAGAGTGGACGGGGCAAACCCATGGCAATGCTTTGTGAAAATCACCATGCCTTCCTTGAAACCCATTATCGTTATTTTATCCGTATTAACAGCACTTTGGTCCTTTAACAACTTCAATGTTCCCTTTATCCTCACCGGGGGTTCCCCTTCAAAACAAGCAAACATTCTTTCGATTAATATCTGGACCCGTTCCTTTAAAAATTGGGACTTTGGAACAGGCGCAGCCATGAGTGTAGTGATGATGGCTTGCATGTTGCTGTTGATCATGCTATATATAAAGGTTACCAAATTGGAGGAACAATAATCATGAGAAAAAAGCATTTTTACATCTTATTACGTATATTAGGGATCAGCATTTTACTCTTAATTGTACTTTTTCCGGTTTATTGGCTGCTAATCACCTCCCTTAAATTTCCCGCCGATGTCCACAGCCCCAATCCAAAATTGATTCCGGATAGGCTCAGATTGGAGAATTATATCGACATATGGAAAACGGTGCCTCTTGGAAAATACTTTAAAAACAGTCTCATCATTTCATTCAGTTCCATGTTTTTTGCCACATTAGTTGCAGTGTTTGCCGGATACGCCCTTTCAAAATTTCGATTTAAGGGAAGAAAAACGATAGGTATGACTTTTCTTGTCACTCAGATGTTTCCAGGGATCCTTTTTCTGTTGCCTTATTATCTCATCTTTATTCTTATCCGAAATAGTTTGGGGATTACGTTGGTGGGTACTTACCCCGGTCTGATCGTTACTTATACTGCCTTTGTGACACCCTTCACGATCTGGGTGATGCGGGGTTATTTTGATACCATTCCCATGGAATTGGAAGAGGCAGCGCTGATAGATGGGTGTACTTTTTTTCAGGCCTTTATAAAGATCATCTTACCCACCGCCATACCGGGAATTATTACTATTGCCATGTTGTCTTTTATGAAATCCTGGAATGAAGTCCTTTTTGCAACCGTTCTGACAGATGGCAATACAAGAACATTAGCACTTGGAATTTACGAATTTCAACAGGAATTTAAGACCTCCTGGAATCTGGTTATGGCTGCGGGGGTTGTTATTGCGGCTCCCGTTATGGTGTTCTTTACTTTTCTTCAAAAATACCTGGTATCAGGATTTACAAGCGGTGCCGTAAAAGGCTAAAGGGGGGATTATGATGAAAATAAGTTGTGTTATACCAACCTATTGGGGACCGATTGATGAAGGGGAGGAGATCGTATTTGACCATCCCACGCCATTGGGAACCCAGGGAACGCTGACCAGGTTGCTTGAAAACCTCCTGGAATACAAAGAGATTAACACAAAGGAAATACCCGTGGTGATTGTAGGGATATCAAACACAAAATCTCTAAGAGAACGATGTGAAAAGGGGTTGGAAAACGCTTTAAAAGCCTATTCAGATAAAATGGACATTAGGCTTTATTCTTATAAAAAACTAGGGATGATAAAAAAAGAATTTGTTCACAATGGTATTGATTCTTCGCTGATTGAACCGGAGAGTTATTCTCAAATCAGAAACATTTGTCTGTATGCCGCTCTTGAAAGTGGTGCTGATGCAGGCATCTTTCTTGATGATGATGAAATTCTTTTGGATCAAGATTTTTTTACGTTGGCAACGGACGGCCTATATAAGCGGAGCGATGATAACGGTGTTATCATGGCCAAAGCAGGCTATTACGAGCAAGAAAGACCCAGTTACAGAAATTTTTGGGAATTGAAGTGGTGGCCTAAAGATATCTCTTTCAATCGGGCTTTTGAAAAACTTATGGATAAGAAAAACCGCTTTAAACCGTCTATGGTCGCACTGGGCGGCAATATGGTTATGACCAGAGAAGTGATGAAAGAGATCTGTTTTGATCCTCTTGTGAACAGAGGAGAGGATATGGATTATGTTTTAAACGCCCGTTTTCGTGGGTACAGGTTTTATTTTGACAATCAGCTGCGAATCAAACATTTGCCTCCAGAAAAGAAAACGCCTGTCTGGAAAAAGGCTAGAGAGGATATTTACAGATTTCTTTACATGCGGGATAAGTACCGCAGCCATCAAAACTTTGATCATTTTCAAAAGGTAGCTTATGAAGAATTACAACCATATCCGGGAATCTTTCTTGGTGAAGATTTGGAAGAGAGGATATTTGAGCATAACAAACAGTTGGGAATGAAATACCTGGTTGAAAATGACGAAAAAGGATTTTATGAATGTATGGAAAATTGCAAAATTCCTTTCGTCTATCAAAAACGTGAAAATGCGGCTTTTTTGTATTATAATCATTTGAAGAACTGGCAAAAGATAACCGGCCTGTTTTGATAGCGGATCAAGCGAGGTGCAGCCATACCTATACACAAAGCGCATTACTTACCCGGAACTTATACGAGAAGTGCATTAAAGGGCTATTTACAATTCCATCAGTGGGGATTTTACACCACGACTAAAGACCTGACGCTTTCCGCCGACCGGACTCGGGGCGCCAGGCTGTTTTGTGATTCCATAGCCGATGAATGGCTTGAAAAGGGGATTTGGGATCGGGAAACTGACGCATCCTATCGGAAGGCCTTTGAGGCGTTCTTCGATTTCGAGCGCCTCGCCGATCAAACCGATGTGCAGATTCTCTATCAGGTGGATGAGTTGAGAAAAGGGTTTTTGAGTTATCAGACTTATGAGAAGGCGATGCAATGGCGGGCTAAGCGCTATTTGAGGCCAATGCGTTTTACCGATTCGCTTGGTAACACGGATGATGCCTACTTTGACCGCAAGCTTGAAGCCGGGGGGCAAACGGTTGTCTTTCATGACGACTCTTTGCAAGCGATTCGCCGGGTGGTGGAGCCTCATGAGAGATGGGTGGTCTTTGCGGATAATCACCGGGATTTAAGGGTTTGCTTGCACCTGTTGGGTCCGTTGAACCAAGGAAAGGAAATCGTTCTTTTTGTCAAAAACAATCCCCTGATCGGCGAACTTTCATGGACTGATTTTAACCTGAAAGGGGTTTGGCCTTACGAGGCGAGGGTGCGTATTGAAATGTGTTCGGCCGCCAATGCCGGTTTTGACCTGAGGGATCCCTCTTTGCAAGAAAAATTAACCCCGTATCTATCGGCCGACACCCCGATATTGGTGGCGGGCGAGGGTGCGGTTTTAACCTTTGAAGGGGCGGCATTTGAGTATGGGGTCTTTTTGCCCCTGTTGACGGATCAGTCTTGTAAATACGCCGGCCTTCTGCCTTCCTTTCAACCCAATACGGCGAGAATGCTGATTAAAAAGGTCAACCCGGTTTGGAAACATCCATTTGAAAAGGGTTTCTCCGGGGTGGAGCGATCCACTTTTACGTTGATCAGCAACGTGGAACACGATCGTGCCGCTTACATGAACCTCTACTCGCCCACCTATAACCCGGAGGCGTTTGGCGAATTTCAAATACGCTCCCATCAATGGGATGACATTGTGACAGAGCGAGAGCAAAACCTTTTCAATCTCATTCGCCGGCACTATGGGGAACAGGTGCGGTGCATACGCAAAATAGTCCCTCAAGCCGATGGAGCGCCCATCCGCTTCGATGGGGTGATTTTCAATTCTTCCACAGAACCGGCGGGTTCATTTGATCAGATAGAACCGGTATTGGCACAAACCCTTGGCCGGGAACTGATCAACATCCACGAATGGGTCAAATCGATTCCATCGGAAAAACCGGCTTTTCTCGTGAATTTTCTCTACTTTGCCACGCAAAAGCTGCTGGGGTTGCACGATCGCCATCGCCCAAGGCAGGAAAGGATTCATACGGGCAATTTCTGGATCGATGCCCTTTACGATGAGCCTACAAACAAAGCCACATTCCCTTTGTACAACAAGGCCTATATAGCCCTGACCCATCAAGGGCGCCTGGCGTTTGGAAACCAAAGCCTGACAAGCGGTACGCTCAGATTGAACGATTTTGAGTATGCCTGGGACGAACAGGCTGTGAACAGCTTGGAAGAAAGGGATTTCATCGTCTACACCCCGCATCTTTCAGGCCAAGACATCAACCATTATCACGGCGATGTTCACGGGTATCAAAAAGAAGTCGGGAGAGGACGAATCAACCTCTTGCTGGTCAATGACCGCCTGATCGCCGTTAGAAACGGCGCCATGAATCTCTCCCCTTTCGGGGTGATCTGCTCGTTCAGCACGGCCTTTGAGAACCAGCTGATAAAGGAAATCGGTTTGAAAAAAGGCCAAGAGGGGTATTTCCAACTGCCTTCCACCGTGCGGTTTCATTTGGACTTGCCTGAAAACAGGCCGTATCGGTGGAAATACAACGGGGCCAACCGGTTGTTTCAAGACGGCATGGACCTGATGGCCATTGAATCAACTGCCAACGAGCAGTTAACGGCTGAAGGCTGGTATGATCCGTTGTCCATGCAGACACAGGAAACGCAAGTTCAGCAATGGGTAAGAGGCCCACGGGCAGTGGTTGGCGTGGACAAACAAGACCGGCCGTTTGTCGGCGTCTTTTCAGGCCGGACAAAGGAAAGTGCGGGCGCCCGTTTTGATGAAGCAACCGCCATCCTGAAAGACTGCATTCCAACGGTTAAAGACGCAATCAACCTGGACGGGGGGGCGTCAGCCTGTTTGGGTCTCATCTACAAAGGCGAGTTTTTCGAGTGCTCGCTGCCTTCATGCACCCAATACACCACAACGGGCATGGCGAGGCCGGTGAATTCTTTGTTGTTGATATCGCCCGGATAAGAGGGGTTTAAGTATGTTGAATACGCATCAGGGAGATATCGTCTTTCTGGAACTGTTCGACATTTTTTTCCATGCATTTGGTGTAAATGCCCTCCAGTTCCTTTTGAGTCTTGAGTATTTCAATTAACCCGGAAGTATCTAACAATCCCCCTTTTGTTTTGATTTCCACAATGCCGTCGCTGTACATCAGCAGGGCTTGCCCTGTTTCAAGTGTTATTTCTGCAGGAACAACGGTGTGGGGAAAGTCAAACCCGATGGGGGGATCCTGTTCCAGTGCCAGTTCTTCGACGGAGCCATCACTTCGGCATTTTAGGGGAACGGGATGGCCAAAGGACACCAGTGAAATCCGGTTATTCCCATGCATTTGGCCAAAGATACCGGTGAAATACTTTTCCGTGATCTGAAAGAGTGCATACCGTTTTTCAATCTCGGTTCCAAATGCCTCTAAAGGGATCCCGTCGCTGATCAGGTCTTTGATAATCAGGCGCAGTGCGGTGGAGATCAACGAAGAAGCAGTACCGTGGCCGCTGACATCCACAAGACCGAAGAAGGGGTCTTCCCAAAAGATCATGTCTCCGCTGAGAAAATTGGAGGGGTGGTAAAAGACCTGAATATGAGGGGGAAGATTCACGGGTAAAAGGCTTTTCTGAATCGCCATGGCACGGACCAAATCCTGGGCCTGTTCGGAAATCGAAAAAAACTCGATGCCTGAATACTCAAGCCCTTCGATTGAAATCGGAAAGGTAAAGACGTTTAAGGGGATTCGTTTGGGGGAGTTTTTCACCTTTGCATACACCGCAAAGGGTACAAAAGCACTCTTTTCCGTTTTCAAAGCTCGAACCAGCGGGCACAGCTCCGTTTGGCATATCGGAACTCCCATGCTATCCGTGTGCATTAAAATATTGTCCCGACAGCTTTTTCCCACCACCTCATCGGGCGCATACCCGGTCAACTCCTGAGCCTTTGCGTTCCAATAAACGATGACACGTGCTTTATCCACGATATAAGCGCCGATATCCAGCCCGTCCAGGAATTTCAGTAAGTCAAACCGGTCTTTCAGCCGGCTGAGAAAGTCTTGATAGTACTCCAATGTATGCATCATACTGCCTCCGTTCATTGAGGATAGGTTCATGTGAAACGGCCTTTGCTTTTATTTTGACGCCTGAAGGCAAAAAAAGCTGCTGTTGTCGGTTTGAACAACCACTCGATCCAGTTCTTTTGCCAAGCGTTGGACGGTTTTTTGAGAAAAAAAGGAAATATGGGTGTTGTCCTTGCGATACCACCAGGCGTCAAAATCAGTCACGCCCGAATGGAACTTGGTCATAACGGCCAGCATGCCCGAATCGCTCAAGCGACTGATCAACATTTTTAAAGCATCCAGGGGATATCGAATGTGCTCGATCACTTCGGTAAGGGTGATGAGATCGTAACGCCTGGACAGGTATTCATCGGATGGGAAAAAAAACGGATCATACACATCCACTGATTTGCCGTGATTTTTCATGATTTGAGCGAATACCGGATTAGGCCCGCAGCCAAAATCCAGAACGGTTTGTACCCTGCTGAATGCCGGTTCCAGGGCATGGGTGATAAAAGCTTCAAACATGGCCACGTATCCGGTGTTGGCCAGGGTGTTGTTGTGTTGAAGATAACGTTTTTTCTCTTCTTCTTTGCTTATCAGATGGGTTTCATCGGTAAAGATGAAATCGCATTGCCGGCAATGATGATAAACCCGGTCCAGATCCAGACGATCGGTATCAGTCGAGCCGCATAGCCGGCAGGAATAAGCCAATTTGTTTACTGCCGTGTCCCCTGAACGGCGATGGAAGCGCCGTTGTAGCGAATGGTTCCCGTTATGGTTTGCGCACCGACACTAAATCCCGTTAAATCGATGGTTTGCTGCGGATTGGTATAAGTTTTTGTAGCGTGAAACGAAAAGGTGTTGTTGTTGATTTGGCACGACACGTAGTTAAAGCTGCCGCTGTCAAAATCCCATCCCTGCGAGGGAATCTGAACGGCCACATCCGGGAAGGCGGTGGACATATCTTCGAGCATCAGTGTACCCACCGGGGTGGTGAGTGCCCAAGTGCCGTCGATTTTGTGAATCACCGGACCAGGTCCGGGACCGGGTTCGGGTCCGAAAATATCACAAGCGGTCATTAAAAATAGAAGCGATAGAAGGGAAAGTAGTCCGATAATCTTTTTCATGATAAAAAAAACACTCCTTTGAGTAAAATTATTCTTTGACAGAACCTTTGGTTAACCCGGCAACGATATATTTCTGGGCAAAGGCAAAAACGAAGATGGTGGGGATCAGTGAAACCACAATCCCGGCTGCCAATACATTCCATTGAATGCCGGCCTTTGAAATAAACGAATACAAAGCAACAGGCACCGTCATCTTGGAATCGCTGTTTAAAAAAAGCGCAGCGGTAAAGATCTCGTTCCAATTCTGAACGAATGAAAAACTGAAAATGGCGGCAACCCCCGGCAGCATCAGAGGCAATGTGACTTTAAACAAGGCTTTTAATCGGGTGCATCCATCCATTAAAGCCGATTCTTCCAAAGAAACCGGAATCCTGACGAAAAATCCACGGGCCATGATGGTGCTGAAGGCGGCTCCCAATCCAATATAGACCAGGATGATTCCCGTAAGCCGGTTGATCAGATCGAAGCTGGAAAACATGGAATACTGGGGGATCATCAGCAGATAGGCCGGGATCATTTGGACAAAAAACAAAAAGATAACCAGGAAGGTTTTTCCCCGAAAGTGCATCCTGGCGAGAACATAGCCGCTGAAAAGGGCGATGATGGTTGAAACAAACGAAGCGCTGATGGAAACGAACAGACTGTTGAGAAAATACTTGCCAAAATCGGCAAATTCAAACAGGTAGCGATAGGATTCAAAGCTGACCTTTGAAGGCCAGTATTTGATGGGAAAGGTGTACACCTCTTCGGGCGGTTTGATGGACGTGATGAAGATCCACAGCAGGGGAAACACGGCTAAAAATAGGTAAAATGCCAGTCCCGCTCCCCTGAAAACATTCAGAACGGTTCGTTTGGATCGTCTCATATCTCCACCTCGCCTCCTTTGGAAAAGCTCAAATACAAAATCGTGTAAACCAGCAGCAGCAAAATGACCAAAACACCAACGGCGGAGGCCTTTGAATAATCGTTTTCGTAATACACGATGTTGATCATGTAGGTGGAAAGGATTTCCGTGCTTTTGGCAGGCCCGCCCCGAGTCATACCGTAAATGACATCGGGAAAGTTCATAATCCAAATGGAGCGAACCAAAACGGTACTGATGATGGTGGGGCGTATATACGGCAGGGTGATTTTCACCAGTTTTGCCCAACCATTTGCCCCGTCAATATCCGCCGCTTCGTAAACACTGTCCGGAATGGACTGTAAAGCCGCCAGGCACATGATGGCAAAAAAGGGTATGCCATACCAAATGTTGACGATTAAAACGGACAGCATGGCCGTATCGGGATTGGAAAGGAATTGGATGCCTTCTTCAATGAAGTTGAGCTTCATCAGCACATCGTTGATAATGCCAAATTGTCCGTTAAGCAGCCAGGACCAAAGCAGGCCGATGGCAAACCCCGACAAAGCCCAGGGATAAAAAACCAGTCCGGAATAGAGTCCACGGCCTTTGAAGGGTTTTCTCAACAGAAGTGCCAGCCCCAATCCCAACAGCAACTGGAAGAAAACGGAAACGGCAATCCATACAACGGTGTTCCAGAGAATCATGAGAAAATCCATATCGGTGATGATTTCCTCGAAATTGTCCCAACCGATAAACCGGATCCGGTTGATGGTGAAAACGGTATAATTTTGAAAGGCTAAAATAAAGCCTTTGATGGTGGGATATAGGGAGAGGAATCCGACAACCGAAAACACGGGCACAAGCATCCAAAATATGAACCAAAATCTTTTCCTGTTTTTCATCAATCTCAACTTCCCGTTTTAAAGTGGATTTGTATGACGATCAGGCAAAAAACGGCGGGAAATTGCTTTCCCGCCATCGTAGAACAATACTATACGCTTATAGCCCGGCTTCCTTCCAGAATTCAGCCCATTCTTTCAAAGCGGCCTCCGGTGTCATTCTTCCTAAAAGGATCTTCTGCTGGGTCTCTCCCTGCAGTTGATACCATTCAAACCAGGCGGGGTTGTCCAGCGGATAATCCGTAAAGCGGTATGTTTGAGGATCGGCAAACATTTGCTGCCATCCGGCAAAGATGTCACTGCTGAAGTAAGGA
>CAYYNI010000074.1:0-9796 GCA_964472765.1 uncultured Thermotogaceae bacterium
TGCACCGGCTTCTATTAAGGACTGGATCATTTGAATGTTGGAATGGTTCTGACACACGATCATCAATGCCGTTTCCCCGATAGCATTTTGATGATTGATGTTTTTATCGTGTGCTGCCAATACATCAATGATCAATGGATTGTTATTAAAAAGGCAGGACGAGATCAAGGGGGTATTTCCTTTATCGTCCGTAAAAGAAGTGTTAGCGCCATATTGCAACAACTGTTCGACAATATTGACAATCTGGGTATGCTTAGCGGCGATAGTCAAGGGGGTTTCTTGATTGTTGGACACGGCATTCACATCAGCGCCTGCCTCTAAGAGAATGCGTATAATTTCCCGATCTTGACTGTATTCAGCCGCAACCATCAAAGGGGTGATCCCCTGCTCATCCGCTTCATTGACTTGTGCCCCGGCTTTAATCGCTGCTTGAATTTCTTTTGGAAAACCATTTTTAATGAGATTGATAAATTCATTTTGATCATATCGACAACTACAAAGCAAGAAACCGATCAGAAGAAAAATGAATATCTTAGCTATTTTATATTTCATTGTACATCCTTCCCCCTTAGTGGTTTTATCAGTTACAAACATGAAATTATAGCATAACAAAATAAATTTTTTTGGCTGTTTTTGATTTCTCATTAAACATACACGTTCGATCAAAGATAGCATTTGTTAAAAGACAAAAATTACCATTTTTCTTTTTCTAATGTTATAATACTCAGACGAAATAAAAAACAAGACTTTAAAATGGAGGGCAATTGAATGGCAAAAATGGAGATTAAGAGCATTAGGACAAAATTATTACTTTATTTTATTCCTGCGACAGTTTTAGTTTTAGTAATTGCTGCATTTGTTATTGGACTAATGGCCAGAAACAGCACCACGGATTTGACCGAAAATCTCACCAGCGAAATTGTGAATGCGTCTGAAATGAGTGTTGAAGAATGGATTCAAGGTATTTTGAACAACCTTAGAAGTCTCGCTGTTGAAGAAAATATTCAATCCATGGACAAAAACAAATATACAAAGGTTTTATTTGACAACGTTGCTGCAAGCAATGGCGGTTATGAGATGCTTTTTGTTTCCGAGCCGGATGGTGTTACTTATACCCATAATAATTTGAAAACGGATTTAAAGGAACGAGATTATTTTCAAGAAATTATAAAGAAAGGGAAGGATACTGCGGTTAGCAATGCATTAATTAGTGCAACAACCGGAAATACGATAGTAGTTTTTTCAGTTGCTATCAAGCAAGGGAACAAAACCGTGGGGTTATTGGGTGCTACAGTAACACTGAATGCCTTGGCAGATAAATTGAACACGATAAAGATTGGTAAAGAAGGGTATGTCTTTTTGGCAGATGGAACAGGGTTGACCATTTCCCATCCGGATAAAGAGATGATCATGTCATTAGACATGACGGATACCAAAAAAGACGGGTTTGTTGGTCTTGAAGAAGCCGGCATCCGAATGACAAAAGGAGAAAGAGATATTGTCAGCTACACCAGACCCGATGGCGTTCGTTTTACGCTTGTTTTCCAACCCGTAGCCCACACACCAAATTGGTCTTTGGGAGCTGCCATACCCCAAACGCAAATCAATGAAACCAGCAACAGAATACTCATGGTCATCATCATTGCCTTTGCTATCATCATCGCTGTCATTGTCATTATAGCAATCTTTGTGGGTATTATCTTCTCCACGCCTGTGAAAGAACTGGCAAAAATAGTGCTCAGAATAGCCGATTATGATTTGACTTTCGATGAAAAGAGCAAGGCTGTCAAATATATCAAACAAAAGGATGAAATTGGACAGATCACTAATGCATTGGCGAAAATGCAGACAAATCTTATCAATTTAGTCAAAAAAGTTGGGGAAGAAGCCAAATCGATGTCCAATGCCTCAACCAATTTGGCGGCAATCTCTGAGGAACAATCAGCCTCCGCAGAAGAATTAGCATCACAATCCCAAAGCGTTGAAAGCAACGTCCAAAACACCTCGGCAGCCATCGAAGAAGTCACCTCCGGAGTAGAAGAAGTGGCGGCCAGTTCACAGGATGTATCGAAGAACTCACAGGAATTGGCAACCGACATTGAAAACACAGAAAAGGCCGTAAAAGCAGGACAAAAAGAACTAGAAATCCAGCGACAAAAAATGGAACAAGTAGACCAACAGAACGACAACACCCAAGAAATAGTGACCACAGTGGCTCAAAAAGCCAACAACGTCCAGGAAATCGTGAATACCATCGCCTCCATATCCCAACAAACGAACTTACTGGCCTTAAATGCAGCCATAGAAGCTGCAAGAGCCGGAGAAGCGGGCAAAGGCTTTGCCGTTGTGGCAGATGAAATCAGAAAACTGGCAGAAGAAAGCCAAAGCGCTTCGGCCAATATCGCAAAAATCCTCAACGAAATTGATGACGGCTCAGACCAGGCAAACGAAGCTGTAAAAAAGACCGTCATGCTGTACAAAGAATTGAGAGAAAGCAACAAGAACGTTGTGGATCAATTTGATCAGATCACCACATACATCGACACGGTAAACAACCGAGTGGAAGCGCTCATGGGAGCGGCAGAAGAACAAAGCGCCTCAGCCGAGGAAATGGCATCCGCCATGGATACCTCTGCCAAGTCCACCTCTCAAATCTCCGAAGAAATTGAACAGATGTCCCATGCCATTGACCAACAATCCACCGGAGCGCAACAGGTGACTGAATCCGCCGAAGAACTCAGCCGTTTGGCGGAGGAACTGGAAAAGGAAATTGGGAAATTTAAATATTGATGGGTTATTTAGAAATCAAAAAGCTGCGAGTTTTAAACTCGCAGCTTAATAAAATTTCTATGCTTATTTTAATTTTTCTATACGATTGTCTTTTAGCCCTTTCACCGGGCTATTCTCTCTGAAATGATCTGCCACGAGTTGCTGGATGTCAATACCGGTGTTTGTATAATCAACTTGTTTGAAGATCCCACTGTACCCGGCGGCGTATAGTCCCTGGTAATTGGTTGTGGCAACTTTGTAGATCTTATCTTTTTTGATTTCTTCGTAATGATTACTTTCCGGATCCGACAGTATTTTTGTTGAAATCAATCCATTGTCTCTATATTGTATTTTCAATCCCGAAACCTGTGAGAAAAGGGCGGTTCCAGCTTTTAAAAGACTTATTTTGACTAAATCCAAAACCTGCTGCCCAGTCATTTTATAGGTGTATATGATGTTAGAATAGGGAATTGCATTTTTCAAACCTTCATAATTCAACTCTCCAGGAGGAATTGATCCTCTAAAACTACTGGTGGTGGAAAGGGCGCAGTTTGAATCGGTTGACTTGCGCATGAGATCGACCACCAGGTTCCCCAATTTTGTGTCCATAAAGTTGCCATTTTCCGATGACAATTCATTTGCAGCCTTCCCGATGACTTCATACAGATGAGCATATTCTGGATCGGCTTCCAATTTTTTCTGCAATTTGCGAACCTTATTTAAAGTGAGGGGATCCTTCGGAATATTCTCACCCATTCTAATCAGTTGGCCATCGATCAACTTTTTCCCATCTTCATTGAAACTGACACTGACATGGCAAAAGTATGTTCCATACTGATAAGGTGAGATCATGTAAGTGTCTGTTCCTTCGATCCTGAATAAATCTTTCCTCAAATGACTGTGAGTTCCAAATATGATATCTATTCCTTTAACCGCCTTTGCCAGTTCGATATCTTCTTCTTCAAGTGCATGGCCAATCAGAACTATGACATCACAATTTTCGTTTTGCATCTTTTCGATAACCTCTTTTGTCACTTCTTCTCGATCAATGAAGGCGCAGTTTTTGACTGGGCGATTTTCTTTATCCACGAGATCTCTGAAATCGGTTCCCACCAGTGCAAAAACGCCGATTTTGATTTTGTTTCTTTCAAAGGTTAAGTATGTCTTACCATCATAAACGTAAACCGGGTTATTTGATTCATCAACAATATTTGAACCAAGAATCGGATAGCTGACATTTTCAACGACAGTGTTAAAAACATCTCTGCCGTAATCACCTTCATGGTTACCATAGGCCATTGCATCAACCAGATTATTAGTCCATAGCATTTCAATGTGCTGATATTTGTCAGACCAAGCTGGTGTCCCAATGTTCACCATATCCCCACCGTTGAAAACCAGATTTTCATCGTCCTTGTTGATTTCCTTTAGATACCACATGATCCTGGCTATCCCACCGATGTCATGCTCCCCTTCAGAATAGAAACTCAGGACATGAGAATGGTAATCTGAAAAATGATATAAATCCACCCGGCTGTTTGTTACGCCCAATGACATTGTTGAAATCAGGACAAACAATGAAAGGGTTAAAAAAAGTTTCATATTTCTCATAATATAGCCTCCTTTGAAATATTGAATACATAGTTTTTAGTCTTTCCTAAAATCATTGCTCTGTGGCTTATTATCATAGTTTTTCATAAATATAGTAAATCATATAATCCTGAATCATGTCAACCAGGTTTTTAGCTTATTTAATTCTTACTTGATCAGATGAATGATTTCTTTTTTAAAAGGGTCCTTATGCTTGCCAAAACAAATTGCTTAAAACGACCATTGACTCCTTTTCTCTTCTGATTTTCATCTTTTTCTCCATTCCGATTATTCAATTAATAGCCTAAATCTAAACTGAAAAATGTCGTTCAGCAATATGTTATACCTCCTATATTTTGCTCTTAATAAAAGAAATTAAGTTATTTTAATTTTATCTATAGATAACGATGATTTTAAAAGAAAACTTTTTAACAAATTGGGTAAATCAGGATAAAGTGCTAAAATACTATTCGAGAAAAGCCTTTTCTTAAATAGGATAATAAAATTGTCTGAGGATGATAGCTTATGGGATTTGACTTTAGTCGATATACGAACACTTTAAGTAAAATAACAAAAGAAATCAATCTGATTGCTGATTTTCTTGCAAGGCGGGATTTTGATAGCCTTTCAAAAGACGCTTTGGAAAACATATTCGGATCATCAAAGGCTGATTTGTTGATCCTTCTGGGTAACAGTGATGTTCAGTCTACGATGCTTGCCGGGAATGCTATGATGAATGATTTAGCGGAAAATCTCTTGATTTGTGGCGGAAAGGGTCACTCAACCTCGTTTCTTGTGTCAAACATTCAACAAGATGCCGCTTTTTCAGATATTCAGACCAATGACAAATCCGAAGCAGAAATTTTGTGTCGGGTTTTGAAGAAAAACTCTTCTATAAACCCGAAAAAATTCTTCCTTGAAACTGCCTCCACCAATTGCGGCTCCAATGCCCATGAAGCCCTTCGCGTTGTCAAAGAAAATGATTTAAAACATTCGCTCGTCATCCTGATTCAAGATGCTACGATGCAATTAAGAACGGCTGCCTCTTTTCAGAAGGAATGGACAAATGAAAAAACGACCTTTGTCAATTACGCATCCCGAAAACCCCGGTTGATTCTAGAAGACGATCAAGTAAGGTTTAATATACAAAATCCCCCGTGGACACTGGAACGCTTTATATCTCTCGTTTTAGGCGAAATCCCAAGATTAAGAGATGCCCCCACAGGCTACGGCCCAAAAGGCAAAGGCTTCATTACCCATGTGGATATTCCTGTAGAAATTGAAGGGGCTTACGAAAGTATTAGTAAAACACTTCCAAAACAATTATTTTTGAGGTGAAAGGTCTAAAAGTTATGATTTTTTTCAATGATGTAGTATAATCGTGATTAGTATAATTCAGATTATACTAATCACGATTATACGAGGTGATATCATGCCTTTTTATGACAGAAAGAAAGAAACAAGATTGTTTAATGATTTTTTTAATGCGGAAGATTTCAAGTTATTTATTCTATACGGTAGGAGAAGAGTTGGTAAAACTTTTCTGCTCAAGCACTGCATACAAAACCGAAAAGGCATTTTCTTTTCAGGACGCCAGATTTCCAGCGAATTGCTCTTGGATTTCTTTTCACAAGAGGTTAGTGCGATCATGAACATAACGGGTATTCATTTCAAACACTGGGAGGAAGCCTTTGATTTCGTTTTTTCCAATTCCGATCGAATCAACTATTTAATTTTGGATGAATTTCAATACATGGTTGAAGCTGCACCGGAAATCCCCTCAGTTCTTCAAACACTAATTGATCACAAAGAAACAAACCTAAAGTTTGTTCTATGTGGCTCGAGTATCAGTTTTATGCATGGCTTGTTATCTTATAACAATCCGTTATATGGCAGAAAAAACAATTACCTCAAATTACAACCGGTAAAATTTCCCGCTCTTAGGGAGTTTCTTTCTGTTGACTTTCATTCACTTTTGGAATTTTACTCTGTTTTTGGAGGCATCCCGCTTTATTTGGAAATGATTGATCCCGGGAAAACCCTTTTCGAAAATATTCAAAGTCTTTTTTTGACTGTTGCCAGTCCATTAAAAGAAGAACCTTTGTTTCTTTTGTCTCAGGAGTTAAGGGAACCCCGAGTTTACCTGTCTATTCTTGAGGCCATCTCGTTTGGGTATAACCGTTCAGGAGAAATCGCTTCAAAGATCGGTTATACAGATTCCAGAAAAATACAACCTTACCTGGACACACTGAAAACCCTTGATCTGATTAAAAAAGAAGTGCCTATCACTGAAAAAAATCCACAACGTTCAAGAAAAGGCATTTACAAGATCAAAGATCAGTTGTTTGCATTCTGGTTCAGGTTTATCTATCCCAATTTGCATTTCATTGACAATGAACAGCTTCCAAAGGTCATGGGTGATTTGGAAAAGAATATTAACCAATTTAGTTCATTTGTCTTTGAGGAGGTTAGCCATGATTTTTTATTGAAAGCTTTCCAATTGGACAAAATCGGTCATTATTGGAACAAAGATATAGAGATTGACATCATGGCCCAAAAAGATGACAAATGGGTGATCGGTGAATGCAAATGGAGAAATAAAAAGATCGGTTACAACGAATATAGCCAATTGGTTCAAAAAGGCCTACAGTTACCATTTCCTATTGAAAAACATATTCTAATATCCAAATCGGGATTTGATAAGCGTTTATATGATATTGAATCAGTCATTTTGGTTGAATTCTCAAAAGAAAAAGACTTTGTAATAGTCAAAGAATAAACCACTATCTGCTGGTTTTAAATAAAGTGATGATAAACAGATAGGTAAGGTTCGTAGTGAGTTAGTCAAAAAAACTGGATATTTTAGTATTAGCAGAGGGAGTTGAGACAAAGGAACTGCAGATCAAAAACAGGAGCTAATGAGTAATGGATGACAACTTGTTTTTCGATGTTGAAACCCGGATTAAAAAAGGCAATAAGCTCTTTTTTTCTCAAGACAGTTTGTGCTTGCAGAACCTGATCAAGCTGCTCAACAGTCAAAAGCATCGGGTTTTGGTAATGTGGGCTTTGAAATGTGCCAAATTAACATTAAAGTGTTTTGAGTCAAAATATCCCCAAGAATTGAGACCGAGAATGTGTTTGGAACAATGTGAACAATGGGCATACGGGAAAATCAAGATGGCAATGGCAAAAAGGGCTATGATGACTACATCAACCGTCTTTTGTATTGGGAAAAGCATACAGATCAATTAAGGCTGGTATGGTCACGATTTTTAAACCAATAAGAGGAATAAAATTGAAAACCATCATCTGGAACGAAAACAACATATCTATCATTTCAAACAATATTGAAGCATCAGAGCATAAGCATGTGATGCTTCATGTGTTTTATAAACCCACTAAACCTATGACAGTCATTGTCAATAACAAGGAAATCACCGGCAACTGCATTATTGTTGATTCAAACGTTCCACACTTACTGCCACATCAAGATGATCTGATCTTTTTTACCTGTATAGATTCGGCTACTTCAACAGCACAGCAGATTCAGCGTAAACATCTTTGTGAAAGCAGTTTTAAAGTTGTTCCGGCGAATGAAACGCTCGCAACTTCTGATTCCTTTCTTTCCGGTTTAAACGCTTCAGATTACAATGATTTTTTTAAAAACTTGATGATTAATTTGGGAATCAACGTAATGCGTCAACTCAAAATGGACCAGAGAATCCATACCCTCATCAAGGAAATCAATGCTTTTAAACATATCGAAAGTACCACCGGGCAGATAGCAGACCGTTTTTATCTCTCAGAAAGTCGTTTATCCCATCTGTTTAAAAGGGAAACCGGAAATGCCCTAAAAAGTGTTCTCCTGCTAACCAAACTTAAAAAGGCATATAAGCTTGTGTTATCGGGTATCAACATTACCGAAGCCGCTATAGAATCCGGTTTTTACAGCGCTTCTCACCTGGCGGAAACCAATCAAAAAATGATGGGGATGAACATTTGCAAGGCAATAAAAGACAGCAGATTTTTGGAAGTCTGATTCACAAAAAACCTGTATGATTGGATCAATGACATTCGAAAGGAGATCTGCTGATGTTGAAAACCACAAAAGAAAATCCAGCAAAACCGTTCACTCCGGCCATTGTTTACGGCGTTTTGAAGGGGTATATCCAAAAACCCGCATTATTTCTTTTGACCACCGCAATAAAATTCAAGTCCTTTAAAAAGCGAATCAACCTGAAATTACCAAAAGAATTTATTAACACAACAGCCTATATTGCCTTTTTATACAGTCGATTAAAAAAAATAATCGGGAAAGAAAAGGCGTTTGAACTCATCAGAGCCATCTTACTTACTAATGGTCTGGCTCTTCAACAGGCCAATTTTCGAACGGTAGAAGCCGAAAGAACCTTTGAAAACCTTAAAAAATATCAGAAATTGACAAACGCCGAAGGTATCACAAGTTTAAACACCATGACAATAAATGAAGATACGCATTGCAAATACGCCTATACAGTAACAAGATGTGTTTTTTCAGAATTATTCAGTTATCTTGGGGTGCCTGAACTGACAACCTGCATTTGTGCCGTTGACAACGCAATTTTTAACTGCTATTTACCCAATGAAGTAAGTTTTTTCAGGGAAAAGGGAAACACGATTGCAGAAGGTGCCGATTCTTGCCAATTTGTGATTGCAAAGATTGAAAAAGATAATAAAACTGCTTTCTGACAGGATAGTAAAGGTGAGAACAAAGGACAGTATTTTTGATATAGGATAATTTGAAAAGAAAAATTTATGGTCCCCAAACGGGTTGTTATCAGTCACAAATGGTATAATTTGTTATGTTTTTATCCCAAAAAGGCTTTGCAGGATTTTAGATCGAAAGGCCAATATACGGAGGTTTACAATGAAAAAGTTCCAGGATTTTGAGTACACAAGACCGGAATATGAAACCGTTAAAACGAAGATAACCCGGTTCATTCAACAGTTCAAAACAGCCGATTCAGCCGAGGAACAAATGGAATGGATCAAGGCTATCAATGCCATCAGACGGTCGTTTCAAAGCATGAGACAAATTTGCTCTATTCGTTATGACATGGATACCGCTGATACCTTCTACGAAGCCGAGAATGATTATTTTGATGAATACGGGCCTCTCTTTCAGGAATTGATTAACCAGTATTATGCATGCTTAGTCGATTCTGAGTTCAGAGCAGAGCTTGAAGCGTCCCTTGGCAAGCATCTATTTAATCTGGCCGAGAATGAGATGAAATGCTTCAGTCCCCAGATCATCGAAGATCTTCAGAGAGAAAATGCCCTGGTGACCAAGCACACCCGGTTGATCAGTTCTGCAGCCATCCTGTTTGACGGAGAAGAAAAAAATCTGGCTCAGTTAAGGGCTTATTTCCAATCAAAGGATCGGGCCGTGAGAAAAGCC
>CAYYNI010000075.1:0-7604 GCA_964472765.1 uncultured Thermotogaceae bacterium
TATTTCGCCGCCGGCTTCTGCATTATTTCTTTGTCGGTCTTTCAAGCCTTGGGCCATGGCATGCTCAGTCTCGAAGTATCCGTCATTCGCCAGTTGGAATCCACGGGGTCAGTCCCCGTGGTTACTTAAAAAGGGACTTTCGGAACGTCAAATTGCAAGAATTACAGGCATTAGTCGATATGTTATTCGTAAAGTTTAGCTTTTTTTTGAGTATTTAACTGCCTGTCTTTAAACCTTTTCTATCTATTTAAAACACTGTTGAATAAAAAACTAACCAAAAGAACCGTTCCTTTGGTTATCCCTTTGGTTACCTGGTTATTTGGTTAAGTTCGAATTTAGCATAAGCATTTATAACAAACACTCCCCCGAGCTTGAGGGAGTGTTTGTTATAAAATCATTTCACTAATGAGTCCAGTCACAAGGGTATATCGTGACGTATACCCAATCGATACATTCATCCCAAGGCGGTGTATAACAAGAAACTGCACAAACTCCTAAACATGCTGCTATAGCTGCTGGATGTGAAAGGAAGTTGCATGGAATAGAACAAACAGTATAGCAATTTTGGTCCAATTCACCTTCGTGATGAAGATATTCTCTACAATAAACTTCGGTTATAGGTTCGGTTAATGATTCATCACAAGGGACTCTTAGAGAATATTTCGAACCTGATTGGTATACAGTACTATGATTTATTCCATAGACAGATGTTACCAATAATAGAATTAGAGAAAGTAGTAATAATGCCCTGAAGCTATTTCTTATAGAACAACACCTCCATATTATTTCACATAAATTTCAACAAACTCTTCAAAAATCTCTACCGAAGGCATTTGGTATTGAATTTTCCAAATCAGGCCTTCGGTATTTAGAACAGGTTCTGAAGCAAAGACCACTCTATTATTCTGATCGAGTATCAAAATTGAGAGAAGATCAAAATGATTCTCCTCAACGAAAGTCATAAAGGACTCATACGGAAAGATAAAACAGTTTTCGTCTTCAGAGCTTAGACTTTCACTTTCACTGCATTGGATACACGCTGATTCTGCCAAGAAAAAATAGAAATTAACACCGTGTTCTTCTTTAATTGCCATTAACGCTTCATACCAGTTTCTTTTCTGTGAGGTATTTGAACCGGATACATAGACAATTTTTGCCTCTTTACTGTCATTAAAGTATTCTTCCAACTCAACCACATCATCTACCTGAATCGGATAAGGGCTTTCTTTTTTCGCAATAGTTTCTTCTAAAAGAACGGAATGATTTGCAGAGTTTACTTGGGAGATATAGAAATATCTGTCACCGATTTTTATGGTCTCTGCCTGCTCATGTAGCTCACTCAAAGAGTATTTGCCAGTGTAATCGGTATCAATCCCAACGATGATGTTCTCCAAAGTGATTTCTCTCAGGGGATCCTTTCTTCCAAGTGTTGCCTGGTATTGGCTATATTCGGATAAAACAAGCTGGCCGCTCCATCTTGTAACATCGGATACGGTTATTATCGGCTCTTCGTTTGAAAGGACTTCAAGGGCCAGATATTGCATTTCTCCTTCAACTGTCTGAATCAATAGCGTTGGCATATCGACTTGGAGAGAATCTTCTTTTTCAGCATCAAGCTCAACATCATAAAACCATTGATGGCTATCATCTGAAAAATCTCCATTCATGTTCAGATCACATTGCAAAACCATTTCTCCGTCTTTTTCTCCTAAAAGCACTTGATAGGCTTGCCGGTTAACCATAAAGGTTCCAATTTTTGGACGCTGGATTTCACGATCACATTCAAGTCTGTTTAACCATCCCTCACTCATCTCGAAATCAACCAAAGTAATGAGCATTCGAAAAAAACCGTATTCAACTCTATCAAAGGTTACTTCGATTGTTTGAGCAAAGGAAAGGGCAGCAATTAGTAAAACTAAAATAATGGGTATTTTTTTCATTTTTAACGCAACTCCTTTCTATAAATTATAATTCTTCAAACTGGAATAGGGTAGCAAAACTCATCATCTTTTGGTTTCTTTGTGTCCTTTTTTCACCTCCTATGATAACTACTAAAATTCAATCTCATTATCTACAAAGAAATCTACCGTTGGAATTGGTGGTATTGAATCAGTTTTCTTGTCATTTTTATCGTCTCCTGAAAATACAAAAGTCGAAAGGCATAAAATAAAAACGAATAGCAATATTATCTTTTTCATATTCATCCCTCCTACTTCTTTATGTTATAATAATACACGAACGCATATGATTGTCAAGCGCAGTATCAATTTCCTGTAAACACCGTTAACAGGCAGTTTTTATTTTTTTTGCAAGTCTAATTTTTTATGTTCAACGGAAAGTATTTACTTGTATCCCTTTTAAAAAGCTATAAGTAGTAAAACAGTTATTTTACACATAACTTTAAGGAGCATCTTCATGAAATGCTCATTCATAGTTCCGATCATATCCTATGGTAAGTATTCCAAAATCTTTGTTAATT
This sequence comes from uncultured Thermotogaceae bacterium, assembly GCA_964472765.1. GTDB lineage: Bacteria > Thermotogota > Thermotogae > MWEM01 > MWEM01 > JASUTC01. The sequence goes on from CAYYNI010000075.1 coordinate 2,480, forward strand.
ATTTAGTTCATAACACAAAGAACAAAGATTTACTGAACTATCTGTTCCTTTTAAAATCTGAGTGGGTTATTAAAGATGAAAAATTACTGCAACTGGCAGAAGAGCTTTTAAAAGAAACGAGAACTAAAGGCTTACAATATCTGATTATGACCACTTTGATGGATGTTTCCGAGTTGTTCGAAGATTTTGAATTGAACAATAAATATTTTACAAGATTGATCAGAGAATTTAAAAATGTACCACCGCCATACAGAAATATTGTGGGGAAAGCTTTAAATGGTAATCGTGCGAATATTTGCAAACAAAACCCAAAAAATTTTAGAATGTGGAGTGAAATTCATGACGTGGATGAAGCAGATACCGCACTTCTCTTGAATGCCAAAGGTAGACAAGAACTCAACGAAGGAAAAACAGAAGAAGCCATAAAAACCTTTCATGAAGTTCATGAACATGCGCTCAAATTCCCGCATCCGACATTTGTCCTTACAGGCATAAACAATGCTGCTTGGTATTTGTACAAGTTGAAAAACAAGGATTCTCTCAAAGCCGTCAACACACTCCTTTATTACAGCGGGTACTTCTTCGATGAAGAAAGTGCTGTGATTAACGCCTTTGACACATCACTCACCGTCTTAAAAACTCATAAAAACTTTTCATATTTTGAAATGGCTCAAATCATGCTAATCTATTACAACAGATTGCTGAAAATAGAACCTAGTTATAAAAAACAATTTGTGAAGACGATTAAATATGCAAAATCACTCTCTGTTTCAACTTTAAAAAAAGCCAACAGAATAAATGAAATCAAAAATACACATGGACTTCAGGTGTTTTTGAAGGAGAATATTGGAAAAGCCAATAATTTAGCATCTGAAAATGGTATTTCCATCACATCCATGTACACCATATTAAATGGTGAAACTGAAAACATAAAAACTGAAACACTGAAAAAAATTGTCAGAGCTTTGGGGCTTTATGAAATATCTTTTGATTATCCGAGAACCATTAATCTTGTGATTCAGATGATAAAATTAGAAGAAGCCTTTGAAAGAAACTGGAATAAGGTTTCGCATTTTTCAGCCTTTCAGTTGAAAAAACTGTTCCTGAAAGGGTTTATGGCACTTGTTTCACTCGAGGGGATTGTTCCGTGTACTTTGTTTAAACTCGCTGAAAAAGACCGGCTGAAACTTTTTTCCACTATTGAATCAGATCCGAAACTCATCGCATTCTTTAATCGCTGTGTTTTTTATGAATTTGAGCCTGAACGTGTCAACCCATATTACAAGGCAAGATTAGATCTTGCCAACATTCTCTTTTCTGAAATGGGAGCCATGCATCATATCACGCCGCTTATCAGACTGTATTCTTATGTTGAATCGCTGGAAGAGCATGAAAGACTCAATGTTTATTTCAGGCAGTATGTACGCTATTCAACCACTCCTTGGCGCTTTGATGTCGAAGAGATTATGAATGGAATTTTGGAAACAGATTCCTTTGGAGTTTCACAGAAATCCCAAGAATCATCCGAGTATGAGAAGATAGCACACTTTTGTAAAAAGATTAATATTTCCGAGTTATTTGGGTATTTGTGTACTTGGGAGTTTGAGGGGGAGGAACGAGAAGCTTTTGTAAAACTGCTTTTAAAGCTTTCTTAAAAACCACGTACAAAGTCCTTTTTAAGAGATTTAGAACCCAATATGTCCAAATCAGCCAACAGGTGTTTAAGGGTTTTTGTATCTGAATCCACGGGGTCAGTCCCCGTGGTTAATGCTCCCAGATTGGCGGCTCTGTGATCTCTTTTGCTGTAAATCTTATCCTTTTTTCTTTGGCTTGAAAAACTGAACCACGCCGAAATCCAGCATGGCGAAATAAATCATCTCAAATCTGGCGGCGGTCAATGTCCATGGCAGCAGGAAAAAAACAGCCTGGGTGACGGGTATGCCAAACGCTGAAACGACGATGGAAATGGCAAACAGGTCAACGGGGGCGGGAACCCCGATGGTGGCAAAGGTTGCCCCAACTGAGCCAAATAGGATAAACAAATACTGCATAAAGCCGATTTCAATGCCGGTCAGCTGGATCAAAAAAACGGTGGTTAAGGCAAATGTGCTGGTAATAGAGGGTACGAGCATGACCAGAATCAGCGGCAGGGTCCCTTTGACCGTTTCATCGTTAAACTGGGGATATTCGTCACAGACCTCAAGTGCCGGTGGTATGGCTGCGAGTGTCGACATCAGCGAAAACAGGATCAAAGTCGGTTTTTTGATCATCTGCAAGTATTTCCAGGGATTGACCTTGGTCTTGTAACTGCCCAGGATAATGGAAATGACAAACCAGATGCCCAAAACGGCAAATTGGCAAAGGGTGAATTTTAAAAAGGCCGAGAGCATGCCCACATCTTCAAGAAACAGACTGGCTTGGGGGAGCATCAGGGCGAAAAGACCGAAGGGCAGGATGTAATACGAAAGCTTAAACAGAAACATGAACAGGTCATTGAGCGTCTCAAAGGCGTTCATGATCCCTTCTCGCTTTTTGGGGGATTGAAATTTCAATCCGAAGGCACACAGGATGGCAAAGAACAAAATGGCAAGCGTCTGGTTTTCCAGGAAAGGCCTAATGAGACTGTCTTGTACCATCGTGTTGGGTAGCTTCCAAAACAGGGTTTCCGGAGAAAGGTCGATCGTTTCATTCAGTTTCTCCTGGGAACTGTCCTGCATAGCCTGCGCCAACTGCTGACGGTTTTCCTTGGACAAATCGCTGCCGGGCTGCCCAAATACCCCTACGAGAACGCCGATGAGCGAGCCGATAAAAAACAGGATCAGGATAATTCTAATGAACTTAAAGAAAAAACGCATGCCGTCCATCTTCATCATCAGCTTGATGAAATTGATTACCACCACAAAAAACAGAATGGGAATCCCGAACAAAAGGAGATAGTTGAAGAAAATGTCTCCAAAAGGGCTCAAAAAATCAACCATGGAAGGAAAAGCCGCTCCGCAGTATAGACCGATTATCATGGAAAAGATGATCGTCCAGAAGTTGAAGAGCCAGTTTTGTCTGTGGGCTTTATCCTGCTTTTTTTGGGTGAGGCCTATCAAAACAAATGCCAGCGCCAGCAGTAAAACGAGAAAGAGATAACGCCACGGATCCCCGATAAAGGGTTTAACGTCTTCTTCTTCAGCAAAATATTCGGATAGCCCCTTCGCATATTCGGCATACATCTCATCGATGATTTGATCCATGTTCAGGTTGGTGTTGATATAGTTTTCAAGCCAATGATACAGAGACTGATTGTCAGGGGATACACCCACCACAATCCGATCGGCTTTGTTGAGATTGAATAAACTGTAATTGAGATAGAATTCCGGATTCATCGTTAGAAAAAACTTCAGCCACAACTCATCAAAATAAAAGGCATCAATTTGCCTGTCCGACAGCATCTGTTCGATTTGGGAAGGCTCATAAAGCTCAACAACAGCCTTTTCAAAGTGTTCATGCGCCCACAACTCGTGTGAGGTTCCTCTCACAGTGGCAATTTTATAGTGTTCATCATCCAACGCTTGCACTAATCCTTCGGGTGAGATAACCCGATTTTCCCTTTTAATGCCTTCCAGAATACGGTTGTTGATCAACAGACTGTCCGCACTGTTGATATATGGACTCGTGAGAAAAACATCAATATTTCTTTGAGGCGTATAGGAAAAATAGGAGATGATCACATCCCCCTCACCTTTATTCAGCGAGGACGCCAGTTGATTAAAGCTGTCTTTTCGGATAAAGACCGGCTGAACACCGAGCGTTTCGCAAATCTTTTCAGCCACCGTAATGTCGATCCCCGATAGTTCGCCTGTAGGATCCGTGTGAAAGAAAGGCCACCAATCATCTTTCGCCATGAGAATTCGCAGTTCACCCGATTCCCTTATCCTTTCTATTCCGGTTGAATCCGCCCCCAGGAGTAAAGGACTAAAGATTAAAAAAAGAATTGTCACGAAAACTAACTGATTGTTCAACTTCATACCCCACCACCTTTATATCCACCCGATTTTATCATTTTTTCATTGTTTTTTTAAAAAGAAAAAAGAGAGAAAATCGATGATTTTGACTTATTGCACCAAATATTGTATAATATTTGGTGCAAAGGTGGTGATTAGATGGATAAGAATTTTAAAACAGAAATAAAGGATCGAATTGATAGTTTTGATTCTGAAAAAGTCTTTATTACAAATGATTTTTTCGATATAGCGGGGTATGAAACGGTTCGTAGTACATTAAATCGGCTTGTAGAAGCTGGAGAAATAAAGCGTATCTTAAATGGCATATACTATAATCCAAAGTATATTGAGCTTATTGGAGAGTATGAGGCACCATCAGTTAATCAAGTAGCATTTGCTATTGCAAGAAAATACAATTGGTCAATTTCACCATCGGGAAATACTGCTCTCAATCTATTGGGATTGTCTACTCAAGTTCCTGCAAAATGGACATATATATCCGATGGAAGATATGTAGATTACACATTTGGTAATACAACGATTGAATTTAAGCGTAGAAATAATGGTGAGATTTCAAAAATGTCTAAACTTACTGCAATGGTAATACAAGCAATCAAGGCAATTGGAAAAGATAAAATAACGAATGAGCAGGTAGAATATTTACGAGAAAAATTATCTGATAAGGATAAAGAAAAATTGCTTGAGAGCGGTAAAACTACAAGTATATGGATATATCGTATTATCCGAAAAATATGTGAGGTAGAGTGATGTTTAACTATAAAAAGGTTTTAAAAGAAGAATTAAAGGCAATCATAAGGAATGCCTCTCAAAAAATGAACGTCAATGAAGTGATAGTAGAAAAAGATTATTGGGTATGTTTCGCACTTAATTATTTGTTTACTAAGTGTAAGTGGAAAGACGCCTTTATATTCAAAGGCGGAACAAGCCTTTCTAAGTGCTATGGACTTATAGAGAGATTTTCAGAAGATGTTGATTTGATACTTGATTGGAGAGTAATAGGATACAGTATGGATGAACCTTGGGAAAAGCGTTCTAACACCAGGCAAGCTAAGTTCAATAAAGAAGCTAACCAAAAGACTGAGGAATTTCTAGAAAGCGAATTAATCGTTCAG
>CAYYNI010000075.1:7704-9769 GCA_964472765.1 uncultured Thermotogaceae bacterium
TAGGACTTCTTGAAAAGGTAGCGATATTTAAAGAAAAATTTTATCCTAGAAAATGGGCAAAATACGAAGAAGCAACATCCAAAACAATAAAGTTAATGCCTGACGAATATAGGCTCAAAGAAATCGGCGAAGATTATCATAACATGAGTGAAATGTTCTTTGGAAGATATCCAACTTTTGAAGAAGTAATGGACAAAATTTCTGATATGGAAAAAGAAATACATGAACTTTAATAATGCACCCAAAAACAGATGCTGTTTGGTAAAAGCATAGAGAGAAATAAAACGACTTAGCAGTTGCGAAAAAACAACATGATGCTATAATAAAAAAAACTCATTCAGGAGGCAAGCAATGACTTTCAAAACGATTATCACATCCATTCAAGATAAGATTGGCACAATTGAGTTAAATCGGCCCGAAGACAATAACACGTTTAACATCGAAATGGCAACCGAATTGAATGCGGCATTAAGGGAAATGAACAAGGATTCAGATGTCAATGTCATCGTGATCAATGCGTCAGGGAAGAACTTTTGTACGGGTATCGACATTCATTATGTCGACGGCAAATCCATGAAAGATTATTTGGACTGGGTGAGACTCATGGAAGACATGAATATGACCATAGCGAAAATAGACAAGCCTGTCATCGCTTCCGTTCATGGGATCGCTGTGGCCAATGGAATCGGTCTTGTTGCCGCATGCGACTTGGCCATTGCAAGCGATACCGCCAGATTTGGTGCAACCGCCATCAACGTGGGCTTGTTTTGCATGGGACCGGCAGTTCCCCTTTTAAAAAGCCTGGGTAGAAAAAGAACCCTTGAATTAATCATGACTGGAGAGATTATTGGTGCGCAAAAAGCGTTAGAGATGGGTTTAATCAATAAAATAGTGCCTGAAGCAGATCTCGCAGAAGAAACGAAAAAATATGCCAAGAAACTTGCCGATAAAAATCCCGTGGCCATGCAATTGGGGAAAAAATCCTTTTATGAAATGGAAGACATGAAATTTGAGGACGCACTTGAGTTGTCCAATTATCATTTTGCAACCCTATGTACTCTGGATTCAGCACAAGAGGAAGTCAATCGCTTTTTGAACAAAACAAAAAAATAGTCTCATCATCAGAAGAAATATAGATAGGAGGGATACGCAATATGAAAAAAATAGCTTTTTTCGCATTTAAGGGAGAAAAAATGTGTTTTATGCATGTACTCATCAATGCGATCGATTGTCATGAAAAAGGCATAGACGCACAGATTATTGTAGAAGGCGAAGCCGTCAAGCTGATCAAAGAACTGGAAGAAGAAAAAAATAAGCTGTATCTAAAAGCCAGGGAACTCGGACTGTTTGATTGCATCTGCAAAGCCTGCTCCTGTCAAATGGGTGTACTTGACTATAACGAAAAGACCGGAATCCCTATAAAAAGTGGAGCATACGGCCATCCTGCCATGCAAGACTATTTGGAAGCCGGTTTTGAAATCATCGCATTATAAAAAGAAGGGAAAGCCTCTCATATACACGTTAGTAGGGCTTATCCCACTGGCGCTGCTCGATGGTTGACACAGGCCCTAATTTAGTGAGGTTGAAATGGCTTATAAAAAAATAAACAGAAATACTTTTTACATTGAAGGCGCAACGAATGTTGGTGTTTATGCCTTTAAGAATAAGAACTGTCTATTGATTGATACCGGTTTCAGCCGATCAGCCGCTCATTCTGCCGATGCGTTGATCGTTGAAAATGGTCTTCATCCAAAATACATTGTCAACACACACGGCCATGCGGATCATTGTGGCGGTAATGTCTGGTTCAAGGAGAAGTATCCCGGCATTGAGGTGTTTAGTTCACAAGAGGAAAAGAATTTTATAGAGAACCCCGCTTATCTGTATTATATCTCCAATGCGGCCTATCCCTCAAGAAAATTAAAAGTGAGACAGGCGGATGTCGTTAATGTCACCGTTGATGAAGGGATTGAGAAGATAAACGATATGAAATTTTCTTTTATCAAAAGCCCCGGGCACAGCGAAGGCGATTTGATTATCATCACGCCAGATCGTGTTGCCTTTA
>CAYYNI010000076.1:0-9608 GCA_964472765.1 uncultured Thermotogaceae bacterium
GCGATCAATTAGACGGAATAATTACTTACATAAACGAGGAAGACGGACACATTAAAATTTCCGAGAAGAAACGTGTTTTAAAGGAAATCCTAAACAATCTCAAAGATTATCATGCTCAGGGAACACCTGTAAAAGGTAAGATTATAGCCAAGAACAAAGGCGGTTATGTTGTCAAATTGTTTGGCGTTCTTCAGGCATTTCTCCCCACCAGCCATTCGATGCTAGAGAAAAATGCGGATGCCGAGGGAATGGAAATGGAATTTGAAATCATCGATCTCAGATATAGAAGAAAAGGAAGTCCCAACATCGTCCTTTCCAGAAAAAATATTCAGCAAAAGGTTATTGACAAATTTATGGGAACCGTTTCTGAAGGCAAGGTTGTTGAAGGCAAAGTAGAAGGCATCGAAAAGTTCGGGGTATTTGTTGACCTCGGTCCGATCACTGGGTTAATACCCAGATCAGAACTGACCTATGATAGAGAACTCGAACCAAAAGATGTCGTTGATATTGGAGACCCTGTCAATGTACTGGTTCTCAGAATCGACAAAAAGTCCAATAAAGTCACTTTAAGCAGGAAGCGTTTGCAACCGGATCCATGGACTGGCATTGAAGCCAAACACCCGCTGGGTTCCAAAGTTAAAGGGGAAGTCATCAGAATACTGCCCTTTGGTTTTGTCGTTAAGATCGAACCGGGTCTTGAAGGTCTTGTCCATACATCAGAAATATTCTGGACCAACAGAAGAATGGATATTCGAGCCGTTGTTCAGGAAGGCGAGCAGGTTGAAGTTGAAGTGATAGGAATCGATAAAGAAAAGAGAAAGCTGTCTTTGAGTTTGAAAAAGGTAAAGGGAAATCCCTGGGAAGATGTTGAAAAGCGATTCCCTGTAGGCAAAATCCTTGACGCTAAAGTTGTTAAGATTCTGCCAAGTGGTTTGATTGCTGAACTCGAAGAAGGTATATCCGGATTTGTTCATGTTACCGAAATGTCATGGAATTTCCTTGACAATATCGAAGACGCCTATAGCATCGGAGATGATGTAAAGGTATCCGTGATGGAAGTCCTTCCGGACGAACAGAGAATCCGACTGAGTATTAGAAATATCACTCAAGATCCATGGAAAAGAGCCAGCGAGGAATTGAACAAGGGTGACGAGGTTAAAGGGAAGGTCGTCAGAATGACCAATACTGGAGCAACGGTCATGCTTGATGATTACAACATCGAGGCTTTCCTCCCGGTCAGCCAGATTTCTGTCCAACGTGTTGAAAAACCTGAGGATGTTTTGAAGGTATCAGATGAAGTGGATGCGAAGGTTGTCCGAACGGTTTATGAACCGGAAAAGGAAAGAAGAAATATGGTCATTTCCATTAAGCAAAAGGAAGTGGATGAGGAAAAAAACGATTATCAACAATACATGGACAAAGATGAGTCCACGGTGACCATGCATGAACTGATGAAGGAAAAGGGGAAAGAGTGAGCGAGAGATTACCAGTCGTTCATATATTGGGTAAACCCAATGTTGGAAAATCAACACTTTTCAACCGTTTGATCAGAAAAAAAAAGGCAATCGTTGATGATACTCCCGGTGTAACACGGGATGCCGTTAAGGGCGAGGTCCGGTTTGACAATCGGGCCTTTTCTCTTGTAGACACTTGCGGTCTATTTGGCGATCCCGAAGGGATCATTGAAGAAAAGATGTGGGATATAGCAACACGAGATGCCCACAAGGCAGATTTGGTCTTGTTTGTGGTGGACGGGGTAAATCCACCAACCAATGAAGATTATAAGGTGGTTGATTTCCTCCGATCCAAGGGGATTAGTCCTTTGTTGGTTGCCAATAAAGCGGAAAGCACAAAAAAATATGAGGCAAATCTTGCTGATTTATACGAATTGGGCATGGGAGATCCTTTCCCCGTTTCTGCCGAGCACGGCTATGGCGTATTGGATTTGGTTGAAGAAATTCTAGAACATCTTGCTGTTGTATTTGAAAAACTAGAAGGTGAAGAGCTCCCGGAAGGTATTGCCGATGCGGATATCTTAAAGATCGCCATAGTGGGTAAACCCAATGTGGGCAAATCATCTCTGTTCAACCAGATACTAAAAGAAGAAAGAAGTATGGTTACCGAGATAGCTGGTACAACAAGAGATACCATTGATGCGGATATCGAGCTATTTTCAAAAAAATACAGATTGATTGATACGGCCGGAATTAGAAGGAAAAATCGTGTGAAGTATTACACGATTGAAAGTTACAGTATCTTAAGGGCAAAAGATGCCATCGATAGAGCCGATGTTTGTGTGATCATGCTGGATGTAAACGAAGGGATCAGCGATCAAGATAAAAAGATTGCCGGTTTTGTTGAAAATGCCGGTAAAGCCAGCGTGATTGTGTTCAACAAATGCGATATGCTTAGTGAATCTCAAAAGGAAAAGCAATATCCCGAAATGCTCGAAAATGCTCAAATGGATTTTTACTTTATTCCCTATGCCAAAGTGTTGTTTATTTCCGCTTTGACGGGGATGGGTTTGAGAAAACTTTTTGAAGCCGTTGATGAGGCATATCACTCCTTTTGCAGCGAATTTTCTACCGGTCTCATTAATTCGGCATTGGAAAGAATAAACATCTTAGTACCCGCACCTTCCCCAAAGGGGAAACGGATTCGATTGTTTTATGCTAATCAGGTTTCAGTCAAACCACCGGTTATTCAAATCTTTTGTAATTATCCGGAACTCGTTCCAGAGAACTATAAGAAGGCAGTAAAGAAGAACCTGAGAAAATTTCTTGGACCTTTACCGGGTAGTCCGCTGTTCACAAAATTCGTAAGCCGGAGGAAAAAAGCGTGAATATCTTTTACGTGATTTTGTTATATATATGTGGATCAATTCCCTTCAGTTATCTGTTGCCTTTTTATACAAAGGGAATTGATATCAGAAAAGTAGGATCGGGGAATATTGGCGCAACAAACGTCATGAGAGGTGCCGGGAAAAGACTCGGCATCGTTTGTTTGATCCTTGATTCACTCAAGGCTTATATTCCTTTAATGTTATTGAGATATGTTTTCATCCCAAATGATCCTCATATGAGCATTTGGTTTGCCATTGCCGCCATGGCCTCGGTAATTGGCCATGATTATTCGATTTTCATGAAGTTTGCCGGCGGCAAAGGCGTTTCATCAAGTATGGGTGTCTTTTTTGCCGTCAATCCCGTTTCCGGCATTGTTTTCTTTACACTTGGAATTACTATCGCCTTTACAACGCGTATTATGTCCCTGGCATCCATCGTTGCCATGTCCGTCACAACCGTTTGCATCTTTTTTTTGGAAAAGGATCCTGCTTTCTGGATATTGTATATTGCCATGACCCTTTTTTCTATCTACAGACATAAAGGTAATCTCAAACGTTTGGCAAAGGGCAACGAAAACAAATTCATGTGAGGCTGACCAGTGAAAACAGCAGAAAACGACTGGAACGATTTTGTCAACAATCCGGATACAACGGTCACTATTTCCTCGGCACGTGGAAAGCCGCTCCCCCTTGGGGCAACGGTTATCGGAACGGGAACCAATTTTTCCCTTTTCTCCCGTAACGCCGTGGGTGTCACACTGGAGATATATCAAAACTATTACGATGAAAAGCCCTCTCACGTTTTTCAATTAGATTCAAGAAGAAATAAAACGGGGGATGTCTGGCATATCTTTTTAGAGGGAATCAGCTGCGGCCAATTCTATGGGTATCGTGTTCATGGTCCTTATGATCCCACAAGCGGCATGCGTTTCAATCCCAATAAACTCCTTACTGATCCATATGCCCAGGCTATTTCCGGCTCTTATAACTGGGATCAGGAATTCGCATACGGCTATGACAAAAATTCTCCTCTGAAAGACTTGTCTTTTTCGGAAATAGATTCTTCAAGAAGCCTCGCCAAAAGCATCGTTGTCTGTGATCGGAATTTTGATTGGGGAGAAGATCAGCCACTGAGGGTTCCCATGAATGACACCATTATTTATGAGATGCATGTTCGATTCTTTACCCGGTCGGATACCTCCGGTTGTGAATTGCCCGGAACCTTTCATGGAATAACGGAAAAGATTCACCATCTAAAAGAATTGGGTATTACAACTGTTGAATTGATGCCCATTTTCGAGTTTAACGCAAACTCTAATATCAATATCAATCCTAAAAATGGGCAGAAACTGATTAACGCCTGGGGCTATGATCCTTTGGCATTTTTTGCGGTAGAGGGATCTTATACCCATTCTATAGGCATAGGCGATCAGGTTTTTCGGTTTAAAGAGTTTGTTAAGAAGATGCACACAGAGGGATTGGAAGTCATTATCGATGTGGTATATAATCACACTGGGGAAGGGGCCCAAGAAGGGCCTACACTTTCATTCAGGGGCATTGATAACGCCGTTTACTATCTCTTAAACCCTGAAAACCCACGTTTCTACATGAATTACTCCGGTTGCGGCAATACATTAAACTGCAACAAAACAGTTGTCAAACAGATGATCATTGACAGCCTGAGATATTGGGTAACTCAGATGCACATCGACGGATTTCGATTTGACCTGGCAGCCATATTAGGAAGATCGACCAGCGGAGAATGGATTGGAGACTTTTCATTGCTAAAAGAAATCGCCGATGATCCCATCTTGGCCCGGTCAAAATTGATCGCTGAAGGGTGGGATGCTGCAGGAGGTTATTATGTGGGTGAATTTCCAAAAGGCTGGGCGGAATGGAACGGGAAATTTCGTGATGTGGTTCGTCAGTTTATACGCGGGGACAAAGGGCAAGTACCGGAATTGGCAACACGCATTGCTGGCAGTTCGGATTTGTACAATAAACCGGGGAGGAAGCCTTTTGATGGGATCAACTTTATCACTGCCCATGATGGTTTCACCCTTTGGGATTTAGTCTCTTATGAGAGAAAGCACAATGAAGAAAACGGCGAAGACAACAGGGATGGCACCAATGAAAATTTTAGCTCAAATAATGGTCATGAAGGACCAACTGATGATTCTCATATCTTAACCATCAGGAAAAGACAGGTGAAAAATTTTATCACTACCTTGATGATCTCCCAAGGAATTCCGATGATTCTCATGGGGGATGAGGTATGCCGTACGCAAGGGGGAAACAACAACGCCTATTGTCATGATAATGACATCACCTGGTTGGATTGGTCGTTGAAGGAAAAAAATGAAGATATCTTCTCCTTTTTCAAATCGATGATCACTTTTAGAAAAGCGCATAATTGTTTGAGAAGAGAACATTTTTTTACGGGCAAAAGAACCAAAAAGGGTGTAAGGGATATCACCTGGCACGGAACCGAGCTTTTTTATCCTGATTGGTCTTATGAATCACATACATTGGCCTTTGTGATCAGCGGAACGGATTTGGACTCGTTTAGTGTGAAGGACACAGATGTTTATGTGGCAATGAATTTTTATAGTACACCACTGACATTCAAATTGCCTAAGCCGCCCAATGGGAAATGGTACCGTGTGGTGGACACCTATGAAAATCACCCGGATGATTTTGTTGAACAAGGAGTAGAAATATTTGACCGGGAGTATTTGGTGAGAGAACAAAGCATTATCGTACTGATCAATCAGTAAATGTTATGAAAAGAATTTTAATCATTTTTTTGTTCGTTCTCATAATGGAATCGTTTGGGTTATCCATTGAAATCCATTTTGAGAGGACTACTCCTCTTTATCTTCGTAATTTTCTTCAACCACAAATCGAACAGATATCAACAGAATTATCCGCTTTATGGGGGATTCAGCTCGATTATCCTTTGTATATCACCATTGAACGTAAAAGGCAATTAGGTGCTAGCGGGGAAGCCTCCTTTGATGGAAATCAGTTTGATTTGTTTATGACACCTGCCACCGATGTTATTCCTTCGCTTTTAAGGCATGAAATGATGCATGTATACACCTTTCAATGGTTTTATAACCATGATTTATACAATGCCCCCCTATGGTTTGTCGAAGGGCTTGCCGTTTGGTATGAAAAACACAAAGGAGTCAATATTCGTGATGTGAATCCCGTTTCACTGATCAAAGAGATTGATGTCTTGAACGTTGACACCTACCCGACCGGAGATGCTTTTGCACGTTACTATTCCTTTCTGTCTGATTTTTTCTTTTACCTGGATGCTCAAATAGATATCGGGAAATCTTTTGAATCTATTTTGGCAAGATTAGAAAAAACAGGCGATTATCAAAAAGCGTTCGTTGATGCTGACACTTTCTATCATCTTTACGCCAAATGGAAAAGGACAAGAATAGCCTTGTCTTTGCTTGGCTTTATCGTCATGCAATTTAGCTGGTTCCTTCCGGCGATTATCATCCTTATTTTAGGCATTTGGACTTACGGCAAACGAAAACAAATTCACGATATTGATATTCGGGACTTGGAAAAACAATGGGGCAAGGAGTATTGGAAAAAGGATGAATAACCCTTTTAAATCAACGAAAAAAATAATCAGGTACGCTGTACATCATTTGTTTGAATGGGATGCATGAATTGATGATTGTACTGTTCCACTCTGTTCTTGCCATGTTCTTTGGCAACATAAAGGGCAATATCCCCTCTTTTTTCCAGTTCTTTGTATTCATCATACTCATCTTTTTCCATTGAATCGATACCAAAACTCATGGTTGTGTTAAAGGGAAACAAGGTAATTTCCTGTATCGTGGAACGAATCTTCTCCGCCACTTTATAAGCCCCTTCGATGTTCGTATTGGGAAGAATGATCGACAATTCCTCACCGCCATATCGTGCGACAATATCAAATTTTCTTGTGACGGTTAAAAAGATTTTTGAGATCTCCTTTAAAACTTCATCTCCGGTTTGATGACCGTAGGTATCGTTTACCAGTTTGAAAGAGTCAATATCTCCGATAATATAAGAGAGGGGGATTTTGTATCGGACAGCTTTTTCAAATTCTTCTTTAAAGCGTTCTTCATAGTACCATCGGCTGTATAGTCCTGTTAGACTGTCATACATGCTGTTTTGAAGGTAGAGTGTGTTTTTGACGAATAAGGACAAAATGGACTCGATTTGATTTAGAAATATGGGTAGAAAGCTTTTAACATCGTGATCAGATGGTCCTGAGTCCTCAAGGAAAATAATGATTTTTTTCGTTTCATCGATAATATACGATCGTTTGACCGACAAAGGGGAAAAATTCATCCTGCTGGACATTTCCAACACTGTTTCTGCCGTTCTTCCGATAATTGAACTATCAAAATTGATTTCAAAATGGTTCTTGATTTGATCTTTTTCTTGAAGAATGATCATCCCGCTTTTTGCCTTTGACAAACTGGTGATCCAGAAAAGGATTTGTTTTAGTGTTTCTACTGAATTATCACTGATGTCAATATTACGAGAGAATTCAAGGATTTCATTCATCACCTTCAACCGAGTAAAATAATGTTCGCTCATCCTTTTAAATTGATTAAAGACTGTTATTTTTCCCTTATCGGCAGTTTCATCTATGAATTCTTCGATCTGGTCTCTCAATTCCAACAGATTTATCTCGTTGGCCGGGATAATCTTTTCAATCTCTTTTGCGGCTTTCAGAAAACCGGTTTTTTTGTAAACCATTTGAGCCTTGTTCAGGTGAATGCGAGCTTCTTCGTAGTCTTCAAGGTATAGACTCGCCTTTCCGTAAGCCTCGTTTAAAAGTGCATAGGATAACTTCAGCCCGGAATTCTTATAGTCTGCGATAAGCCTTCTTGCGACACTGTGGAAGGTTTCGGGTATGACCCGTATAAACTTTCTGTAAAAACTTAATAAAATTTCTTCAACCCATAAAAAATCATGCTTAAAGTAAGAGTTGAACAAGACTTCCAATTCTTCTTTATCTATAGTCTTATAAAAATCAATGAATTTATTAAACCCATACGACAAATAGTCTCCGGAGATTTCTTCCAATCGTTTGTTGCCTTCGTTGTGCGTAGACAGAACAAAGGCTGAAATGACGTGCAGACGCTTGCATTTTCCCACGATGTCTTCATTGGGATTGAGGGCTAATGCTTTATTGATATGGCATACTACATTGTCCGGGTCTTTGTTGTAGAAGTGAAACATGGCTTCCAAATAATAGATGTTGGCCAATGATTGAAAATCGTTCTCCTGTTTTGACCATTGCTTAATCTCTTGAAGGCGTTCCCAAAAGCTTTCCGTGTTCCCGGCATAGATATAATAGAAAAGCCACTGAGTTTCTATCTTGATCAACATTTTTTTATGGGGGAAAAAATCACTGATTTGTGAAAGTCTTTCCAGAAGATTGAGCCCTTTAGCAGAAGGAAAATTGATCACATAAAATTCAGCTATTCGGATATAAAGCTCAGAAGTTACGAAAAACACCCTGGAATCTTCGATCATCAAAAAGGCCTTTCTCATCATGGCTTCCGCCAATGTGGTCATTCCCCTTTTTTGATAATATTCGCCCAGAATCACATATGCTCTGGCTATAATCAATTTAGCCTTTTCTCCCAAATGATTCTCATCGGTATTTTTTAAGTGGGTGGAAATGATCTCAAAGGCCTTGTCTTTTTCCTTCAGGAGAAAGAGTACCTCTGCATCCATAAAAACAGCCAGTAGTTCACGGTACAACAAAGGTTTCCTTTCTTTAAACGCCTGCACATGCCGGGTTGATTGATCAAAAAGACGATGAGCCTGAGAATGGTTTTGATCTTGGATGAAAAAGAGCATTTTTAAATGAAGATACCGAATATCATTTGGTATAAGCTCCCTTAAATGATCCGGTGTTTTTTTGTGGTTAACACCGTAGAGAAAAGCCGTCCAAGCGACAAAATTTGGGGACATTTCATCTGCATTCAACAACTCCAGAGCTGATTTGGCATATTTAAGCGCTTTCTCGATTGATTCAGAATGATAAAAGGCCTTTCTCGACTGTAATAACAATTCTGCGGCCTGTCTTCGACTGCCCAAAGAGTCCCACCTCTCTCTTAAAAACCCCGATAGAGTACTGCTATCTCTTTTTCTTGCATTGCCCGGAACCAACCTTCAATTTCTTCTTTGGAATACGTTTTCTCATTTTTTTCTAAAGGTCTGTATTGCTGTAAAGTAATCTTTTTGATAGCATTAAATTTTACCATATCCAGGATCTTTTTTAGAGATTTCTGATCAACATACTCCGGAAAGAGGGTTACACGTATTTCAAAATCTTGGAATTTGATGATTTGTTGAAGGGATCGGTTGATTGTAGATAAATCGATTGTTGAGAAGGAGCTGTAATCATCGGATTTAAAATCCATTGCGCAAAAATCTGCAATTTCGGATAAAGCTTGGATCATTTCCGGATGGGATCCATTGGTATCAACCTTCAACAGCTTATTTGGAAAGAGTTGTTTAAATCTATGACAAAATGCAATTAACGCTTGTCCATATAATGTCGGCTCGCCCCCGGTGATAACGAGGGCGTCCAACATGTTGATTCTCTTTTGAAAAAAATCAAAAACTTCTTCTTCGTCCAATGTCCCTTCTGTTTTTTTGATAAGGGACCGATTATGACAATACTTACAATTAAAGTTGCACCCGGATGTAAATACCGTTGTCGCTACTTTCT
>CAYYNI010000077.1:0-9472 GCA_964472765.1 uncultured Thermotogaceae bacterium
CTGCAAAGTACATTTCATCGTAAAGAGCACTTTCAATCCCTTTTTCAAAAGTTGGGGACTGTTCATTGGAAAGGAAAAACACATTTAACGCTTCGTTAATGGCATAAATCTGACTGTCCCCATATCCCGGAAGCCCTTGGATGTAGATGATGTGAAGATCGGGATGCTTCTCCTGATTACTCGTCAACCAGGGCTCGATCTTTCCTTCCTCCGAAGGGGCGGATAAAAGCAAGGCGTTGGCCAGTTCAGCCCGGTTGTTTTCAATAACCAGCCCAAATTCACTTTTGACGTTGTTGAATATCCAGAAATCAAGAATCAAAACCAAAACGAGCAACACGATAAAAACAGCGACTTTCTTCTTCGTAAACAACGCAATCACTTCCCGTCAATTAAGAAATAGGGTGCTATGAAAAAAGGGTGGAATCTTTCATCCACCCTTTATGAGAATTAATTATTGATTGCCAATCTCCTGAGTCCATCTGCCCACTAGTCTTTCTTTGTTCGCAGCATCCCAGACCAGGTCTTGTTCTACGGTGTTGAGTTTGTTTACGTCAATAGCGATGGAATCTTGCGGGGCATTTTTAGAGACCGGTACAACATACCAACTGGCGAATATTTCCTGTGCCTCTTTTCCAAGAAGGAAGTTATACAGTTTTTTCGCATTTACCGGCTCAGGTCCGTTTTTTACCAATGACATGGAAGCGATCTCAAAACCGGTTCCTTCTACGGGAACGGTGATTTCAATGGGTGCGCCTTGTGCCTTTAATCTGACCAGGTCATGGGCGTATCCGATCGCAAAGGGGATTTCTCCGATTGCACAACTCTTGCCACCGGCGGATCCGGATTTGGTGTACTGCTCAATACTATCATCCAGATGATGGAGGAACATGAATGTCAGTTCTTCATCCCCATGAAAAATGTCAAGGATGGTTGTAATCATGTTATAAGCCGTGCCAGAAGTGTTGGGATTCGCAATCCTGACGAGTTTTTCGTATTTGGAGTCGATAATGTCAAACCAACCTTGTGGTGCTTCTAAGCCCAGTTCTTTTGCCCTGTTGATGTTTGTGGCAAAAGCAATGGGGCCGATATACAAACCCGCCCAATAATAGTCCGGATCAATGTATTCCATAGGTGTATTGGCCAACATGGGTGATTTGTATGGGGTTGTTAAGCCTTTTTGTTTCGCTTCAATATGACCCAATCCAACACCGCCCGCCCATATGGAAGCCTGCGGGTTTTCTTTTTCAGCTTCTAATCTGGCAGTCGCTTCACCGGTTGATAGTCTGACCCATTCAACCTTAATACCGGTATCAGCTTCAAACTTGTCAAACAACTCTTTTGCCAAAGGTTCCTCAAAAGTGGTATACGCCTTGACAATCTCAGCTCCCAACATGACGGAAACACTCAGAAGCAACACGAAAAACAGAACAACAACATTTTTCATCATCAATTCCTCCTTTTTGATTTTTAGAACAAGAAAATAAATGCGCATTAAAAAGTATTAAGAACCTTACCCTTAATTTTACCATATTTTTCTTTAAGCCGTTTACTCCACAATTTTCCTCGGCCGGCTGATCCTAAAGCCTGCAAAGCACAACACAATCAACAGAATCATAAACAACAAAATACCCAAGCCGGATAAATCAAACAAGCTGATAATGCCGTTTTGCAACTCAATGGTTCCGAAAGTAACCGGAAAAAAGCGAATTAACCAGAAAACCCCATAAAAACTCAAAATCAAAGCACCGATTACAATAGAAATTAATGAAACCGCTCTTTCTTGTGAAATCAACGCAAGAATGCCGATAATCACCGCCAGAAATCCGGCAAAGGCAAAAGGAACCCAAGCCGGCGCTGAAAACTGAGGATAATTTTCTATGATGCTGGCATAAATTCCGGGTGATATAATGTTATAAAGCCAAATGCCGATGAAAAAGCCCGCTAATAAACCCACCAGGAAAAACAAAAACTTAAAGAGCGCAAATACCACCGCTGCAATTACTACACCGGTTAAGATCATAAACACAATTTGGGCTGTTTCATTCGTGCCGATTAGGTTTTTGATATAGTCAACCTGAGACAAAAACGGATAAACAAGACCGATTCCCGCAATGAAACCCACAACCGAAATGATGATCTTGGGAAATAGGCGGCTGGCTAATAAAAAAGCAACCGCTATGGGGATCGAAAAATACCATTGATTAATGATTTGAGAGAGCAAAGGGAAAAAGTAGGCGATATCCGTTTGCCCAATCATCTGTACCTGTTCCATTACATATCACTTCCTTCAATAATAGCGGCAACATAACCGACAACATGAGAATAGTCACCCGTCATAACGCCGCTTGTGGCATGCTTGATAATCCTTGCCCCTCCTAAATCCGACGACAGCAAAGCACTGACCGGGCCAAACCCACACATGGATATATCATGTTCAGTTATGGAACTGTACAGTCTTTCCACATTTGAAGTACGAATATGAGAAATAACCTCTTCGTCTTTTTTTCGGGTGACTTCTTCGCTTTCATAATGATTCAGATCGGTGGAAGCGATAAACATGATTTTCTTGATGTTTTTCATATCGGAAAACACCTTGCCTATCTCTTGGGCAGTCTTTCTTCGTTGATCCATCATGGTAATGGGAAGCACTTTGATTTCTCTACCGAAAACGTATTGTAACAAAGGCAACTGAATTTCGATGGAGTGCTCGTTGGTATGCGCATCGTAATTAACGGATGCGTAGTCATATTGGGCTAAAAAATAATCTGCCAGTTCTTTGTCTATTTCAACTTCTCCAAACGGTGTCACCCATACACCCTTGTCCCAAACACTCACGGGCATTCCCGTTCCTGTATGGCTTGGACCTAAAATGACAATACTCTCAGGTCTGCCTTTTTTGGCAGCTTCGAATAGCCCATGAGCCGCAACCGGTCCGCTTGCCATATACCCGGCATGGGGCAGGATCAACCCAAAACTTTCAGAAATCGTCTTTTCTTTAACCTCAGGTTGCTTCCCCGGACCCTCCCGATGATTAAACAACGCTTTGATCTGTTCGGTTAACGCCATGCTATTTGATTGGTAAAAAACCCCTGCGACAATCGGTTGCCTTTCCATACTATCGCCCCTTTCATTGCGGTCTTGGTTCATTATACCATAATGTAACAATTATGAAAATGGACCGAATACGGGTTTTTCATTGAAAGTTTTTTAGTGTATAATCAAGACCGATTGATTAGGAAACTAAACTAAAAGGAGTGATGACATGTTAAAAAAATTCATCTCGTATTACAAACCCCACATGAAACTGTTCATTCTGGATATCGCCTGCGCTTTCATGATGGCTGCCATTGACTTGGTTTTTCCTCAACTCACACAGAGAACCTTGGATCAATTCATTCCTAATGGGCAAATGCGCACCCTTTTGATCATGCTGATCATCATGGCGGCTCTATATACGTTAAGAATGGTATTCAACTACATCGTTGATTACTGGGGTCATGTGGTGGGCACGCGCATGGAATACGACATGAGAAAAGAAATTTTTTCCCATCTGCAAACGCTTTCCTTTAGCTATTTTGACAAAGTCAGAACGGGAAAGATCATGTCCAGGATCATCAGCGATTTAAGGGACATCACCGAATTGGCCCATCATGGTCCGGAAGACGTTTTTATTTCCATTGTAACGCTGATTGGCGCTTTCATACTGCTGATGATGACCAATGTCTATCTGACCCTGATCGTCTTCTCCTTTATTCCCGTTATGTTGATTTACGGAATAAAAAAGAGGAAAAAGATGGCGGTTGCCTTTCGAACCGTTCGTAAAAAGATTGCTAACGTGAATGCCGACCTTGAAAACAGCATCTCAGGCATCCGTGTGGCAAAATCCTTTACCAATGAAGATTTTGAGATGGAAAAATTCGACATTGGCAACAACGAATTCAGAAAATCGAGGGAATTTGCCTTCAAATCAATGGCTGAAATGACCGCAGGCATCACCTATATCAACAATATCCTAAAGGTTGTTTTGTTGGGCGTAGGAGGTTACTTTAGCTTCAGGGGATGGCTCAGCATCGGTTCTTTAGTCGCTTTTTTCATGTACATTGAGCTCTTCTTCCAGCCGGTGAGAAGGCTAATGATGTTTACTCAGCAATACGAATCCGGCATGGCCGGTTTTGAACGATTTGTTGAGGTCATGAACATCAACCCTGAAATCCAGGAAAAACCCGGTGCAGTAGAATTAAAAAACGCTAAGGGAGAAATTGACGTGGAAACTGTCTCATTCTCCTACGACCAAAAAGACTATGTCTTAAAGGGATGCTCATTGAAGGTTCCCGCCGGTAAAACCATTGCTTTGGTGGGTCCCTCAGGTGGAGGCAAAACCACTCTTTGCCATTTAATCCCAAGGTTCTACGAAGTGAACGAAGGATCCATCAAAATTGACGGCTATGATATTCGAGATCTCACATTGGAATCCTTGAGAAAAAACATTGGTATTGTTCAGCAGGATGTCTTTCTATTCGCAGGAACTATCCGGGACAACATCGCCTACGGGAGAGGAAATGCCACGGATGATGAAATCATCGAAGCAGCTAAACACGCCAATATTCATGATTTTATCATGACCCTTGACGAAGGTTACGAAACTTATATTGGGGAAAGAGGGGTAAGGTTATCAGGAGGACAAAAACAAAGAATATCCATCGCCAGGGTCTTTTTGAAAAACCCACCTCTATTAATCTTGGACGAAGCCACTTCTGCCTTGGACAATGAAACTGAATTGAAGATTCAACAGTCTTTGGAACGACTCTCGAAGGGCAGAACCTCCTTGGTTATCGCCCATCGCCTCTCCACCATCAAGCACGCCGACGAAATTCTGGTCATTTCAGGCGAAGGTATTCTGGAAAGGGGCAAACACGAAGAACTCATTCAAAAAGACGGCTATTATTCCAAGTTGTATCACGCTCAATTCAAAGGCTATTTACCAGACGATATTTGATAAAAGTCAAGTATTTTAAGCATCTGACCTGAAAGATGAGCTTTTTGAGTTTTTTTTATGTGAACCGTGTATAATAGAACGGTTATTTTTCGGCCAGCTCTTGATTGATAGCCACGGGCATTGGAACAATTTATACTGAGGTGTGAAGCCATGAAAAAAGACGTAAACAACGGATCAAGATTAAAACGTAATTTCTTTACCCTTGCTATCCTTATCGCCACCGTGTTAATGATGGTTTTTGTGGTGAGACATATTTATTTTGATGCCTCATTCAATGCCTTTTTAAGTGAAGACAGCGAGACAATCCATTCAATGGAACAGATTGCCATTCGTTTTGGCGATGCCAGCACGTTGATGTTATTGATTGATCTTGATCAAAACGATGTTTCCGGAAGCCTCTCTCAAGTCCATCGGTTGGTGGAGGAGATCAGAAAACTCTCTTTTGTCAACGGTGTGGATTCCGTCTTTGATGCCCAAAAATTCTTAGGCTTTACATTTAGTGCACCGTTTATACAAACCGGTCCGTATATCTCAGAAGAATTAGGCTCTTTTCAAATGGATCTGAGTATTCTGGAAGATGCCTTTTATGTAGGATCTCTCATCTCACAGGACGGTTCAACCTTAGCGGTTACCATTCGGAAAAAGGCAGATTATATGGCGGATACCATCGATCTGGTTTCCACCCTCTTTAACACCATCAACGCCAACACCAGCTTGCCCTATCATCTGGTGGGAGAAGACGTGGTCAATTACGAACTGTTTGCCTCTATTCAGAATTTCACCTTTATCTATCCGCCGATTATTATCATTGCCGTTTTTGGCATATTCATGGTGAAATTCCGAAACCTGTACTTGTCTTTTCTCACGCTGGTTCCGCCTATTATCGCTTCTGTTTGGATTCTGTTTCTGCTGCTTGTTTTTGGAAGAAATATCAACGTACTGACGGTGTTAATCCCGTCCTTTTTAATCATCATCGGATCTGCATACGGCATGCATTTCTTATCCCGATTTATGGAACAAGAATACGTTGGAAACAAGAAAACCATGCTTATCCGAGAAACCAGTAAAGAAGAAATGACCCCCATCTTTTTTTCAGCATTCACCACCATGGCCGGATTCTTTTCATACGTCTTTCTGAATATGCAGGCCTTTCGGGATATGGGGTTATTCATCGCCATTGGTATCTTTTTCAGCGCTGTGTTTACCATGACGGTGATTCCCTCGCTGCTATATTTTTCCAAAAACACCCAAAAACATTTCCAAAAACACAGAAAATACCGTTTACAAATTCCAAGATGGCTGTCTGTTGGCTTTGTCATCTTTACAGTGATCGGAATTATTGCCGCTCCTTTGATGATCAGTAGAATTCCCCTTGATATTAATTCTTACGGCTACTTTAAGCAGAATTCCACCCTGATCAAAGGAGTCCGCCATCTGGATGAAAAATTCAATTGGGTTTCCAATTTTTACTTAATGGTCCAACAAAAGAATTCAGATGCCTTTACCCCGACACCTGATGAAGTCCGTCAATTAGAAGAAATCGACAAGCGGCTTTTGGATATCGGAGTGGTTACAAAAAATATGAGTCTGTTCGGATTGTCCGATAGCATGAATGTCGCACCCAACCTTTTATTGACCTATATCCGTACCAGCCAAGAGGGCCAAGAATACGCCAAGACCTTTTACGCACAAAACGCCATTCGTTACATGTTGTTTGCCAATGGCAACGACAGTGGAACGGCTCAGACACTGGTGGATGAAACAGACAAAATACTGGCGGATTACCCTGGTCTGGCTTCCAAATACGACTTTTACACCGCAGGAATCCCCCTTGTTTGGCTTGAATTAAGCGGTGCAGTCGTTCAAAACCAGATTCAGAGTTTGATTCTTTCGTTTATTCTAATCTTCTTGTTGTTGCTGATTATCTTCCGAAAGCTGAAAACCTCTCTCTATTCAGCCATTCCCATCGGGTTGACCATTCTGTTTAACTTTATTTTTATGGGGTTGTTGAAAATTCCTTTGGAAATCCCCACCGTGATCATTTCCGGGATGCTCATGGGGCTTGTTATCGATTACGCCATTCACTTCATGTACTGGTTTAAAAAAACAGGGACCGTTTCAGATGCCTATTCCATGACAGCTTCACCCATTATTTTCAACGGAGTAAGTCTGATGGCTTGCTTTGTGGTGCTGTTAAGCGCTCCTTTGATGCTGTACGTGAATTTATCCCTGCTCATGATTCTCGGTATTGGGATGGGCGTATTATCCACTTTGGCATTTTTGCCAGGGATCATTGAAAGACTATCAAAGAAGAGAAAGTAGGAAGCGTATTAAGGGCGTATGTTTTTAACGGATTCTCGGATCACCAACTCCGTGTTCAGCATGATGCGCCTGCGCACTTTGCTTTTTTCCTTACCGGATATGCGGTTCATGATCAACTGGCCGGCGGTATAGCCTAACTCGAACCGGGGTTGGTTGATGGTGGTTAATCCGGGCGTGGTATAACGGCTGAGGGGGGCATCGTCAAAACCCATAACCGACACATCTTCGGGAACACGCATACCTTCTTCGTAAAAAGCCCGCATCCCGCCATAGGCCATCCAATCATCCACAAAAAAGGCCGCCGTGAATTTAATTCTTTTTTTTAGAGCATTTTTCACACCTAAATAACCGGTTTCAGGCTCAAAATCACCCGGTTCATAATGGACATGAAAATCGCCCTTTTCCATTTCCATATCCATAAATGCCTTTTTCCTTAGTATAGCGGAGTAAACAATGTCCTCCCCTTCTACAAACAAGATATTCCGGTGTCCACAATTATATAAATAATTGGCTGCAATTTTGGTGCTGTTGTAATTGTCAATACTCACGCTGTCAATCTTAATCTCACTATCTTTTCTGTCCACTCCCACAACGGGTATCGTTGAATCCAGAAGCAGCTTGATTTGTTCATCATCACTGTCGGATGTGCATAAAACGATACCATCCGCCTTTCTCTCATAGAGCTCGGAGATGATATCGATCTCTTTGTTCAGTTCTTGCTTGGTGTTGGCTAGAAAAAACTCATAGCCATTTTCCAACAAAGCCTCTTCGATTCCCAAGGTCAATTCCGGATAGTGGTATCCACGAAGGTCAGGAACAATGATGCCGACAAGGCTTTTGATTCGATTACTGATCATTGCCGTCCGTTGGTATTTGTATTGTTTTAAGGCAGCAAGTACCTTTTTTTTCATTTTTTCCGAAACCTTTTCGCTACCATTTAGAACCCTTGAAAACGTGGCAATGGATATCCCTGTTTTCATGGAAATTTCTCTTAATGTCGGCATCTTTCACCTCTGATTTTCTGATAGATTCACTCGTTTTTTAATCACTGAAAAGGACTTTGTGATTGGGTTCCACCTCTTTAAATCCTTCCCCTTCGTTTTCTCGATAAAATTTCTTCACATCTTGTATGACAGTTTCCGGCAGGAACAGTTCTTCTTTGTTCCATTTATTTCCAATCTCCGGAATGGATTCGAACAACATCTTGGTATAAGGGTGAACCGGATTCTTGTAAATTTTTTTGGTGTCGCCCCTCTCCACCAACCTCCCTTTATACATGATCAAGGTCGTATCACTGATGTAGTAACCCAAGTTCAAATCGTGGGTGATAAACAGCACCGTCATACCATTTTTCTTACACAATTCTACCAGAAGATTTAGAACGCCGATTCTGGTTGAGGCGTCCAGCATGCTGATCAGTTCATCGGCGATGAGAATATCCACATTCAGTAACAATGCCCTGGCAATGAGAAGCCTCTGAAGCTGTCCGCCGCTCAGTTGATGGGGGAATTTGTTGAGAATTCTCTGAGGATTCAGATTCACGCTTTCCAGGGATTGCTCGATCAACTCTCTCCTGTTCTTAACCCCTTTCATGAAACTGGAGAACACCATGTTAAAAATCCTGTCAATCCTGAACAAAGGGTTGAACGAGGAGAAGGGGTCCTGAAATATCGCCTGTACTTTTTTGTAGTATTCCTTTTTTTCATGCCTGCTGTTAATATTCGTTATATCTTGGCCGTTGTAAACCAATTTGCCTTCAGTTGGTTTGAGAAGCTTGAGAACGATTCTCCCAATAGTGGTTTTCCCGCTGCCGCTTTCGCCAATCAGCGAGATCACTTCCCCTTGATTCATTGTAAATGTCACATCTTTAACCGCTATCGTCTTTTCTCCGGCGATGATTCCGGACGTGAACACTTTTGTCAGATTTTCCACCTTCATAATGGGTTTATTTCCCATCCGCTTCACCTCCAGAGGTCTTTGTCTGAGTGTAAATCTCTTTCCAGTTCCAACAGGAAACGAAATGATTATCACTAATTTGTTCCCTTTGAGGTGTTTTCTCGCATTTCTCCGTTTGGTAAGGACATCGGAATCTGAAGCGACACCCCTCTCCAATATTCAATAAATGCGGCGGTGTCCCCTTGATCCCCGCCAGCT
>CAYYNI010000078.1:0-9352 GCA_964472765.1 uncultured Thermotogaceae bacterium
GTTTACAAAGAAATGCTTGTTAAGCTGGGAATAAGAAGATAATTCAGCATACTTGAGTTGATTTTGTATCAAAAGCGCTATCAAAAAATAACGGCCTTAAATGGTCGTTATTTTTTTATGGAAAACGATAGACCAGCGAATAGGTTTGCAGCATAGAAGCCAAGGTAAGATCACGCATATAAACATCAATGGCGTTTCCTTTGATGGCGCTGCCCTCATCTTCTACTACAAACAGACCCTTTGATGGTGTTCCCTTTAGTTCAGGGATGTATATCATCGTTCCCTTCTCAAATAACTGGGGATCCGCTGCCACGGAATACCATTCCCTTGCAAAACCTCCGTCCTTTACCCGTCTAAAATACGGGAAATAGGGTAGGTTACCGTCTTCCCATTCGGTGTAAAACGTAATGCGAAATTGTCCCATTTGCTTTAAAAATAATTTCATGGGGTCTCGATATTCCGAATTAAAAATAAATTCTAAGGTAAATTGATTTTGGCAAGATGAGCCTATGATTTGGCCCGCCGTTACCCAATCCCCTTTATCAATCAGAATATCCTGAAGGTTTGAATAGACGAGTTTGATTTCATTTCCATGATAGATAACGATATAGGATGGGCTGGCATCGATAACTCGTCCCGGCAAGCAGGAGCAGATTTGCTGGTTGTCGAGGGTGTTAAAGGTCAATCCTCTTGAAAATCCTTCAGAAGTGTTTTCAGCGTAAAAGGCCATGATGTCATCCGGGATCAGGTTATCTCTGCCGAAAAGGGGGATTCTGATTCTTTCAAACACCGGAGGAGCATCAATAATAAGTTCTTGCCCTCTCCTGATGGCCCTGGGGTCATCGATGTTGTTGAGTGACATGATTTCATTGACACCATCCGATCCCAATCCAAAACCTGTTGCAATTTGGCTTAAGGTGTCTCCGGATTGTACCTGATAAACAATCTGATCATCGTAAACCAGATAATCCTCTTGCGAAAAGGGTTCAGGATCATTTTCATACAGTTGCCACTTCAAACGTTTGAAGTTTTCTTTTAGCATGAGGATCTCTTTTTGCAGCCTTTGCGTCTCGTTGTCTGCTGTACTAACGGTTGTTGTTGAACAAAATGATTGTTTAAAGGACTCCAAGTTTTTTCGCCCCTGGTCTTCGACCAACCTTTTTATCTCATCCATAGTTGGGATCTGTTCTTGGCTGGTCAGGTTCACACCGTGATTGAATATATCAGCATAAGTCATGCTGGCATACAAAGAATCAATCAATTCGCTGTTCTTATCCAAAGCCTCTGATAAATCGTTGATTGAACGGGCATTTTTTTCGATATTGACTTTATTTTGAACCTGTTGCCAGCCAAAATCCTCTATGCGTAGTTGCAATTCTTCAACGAGTGAACTGAAAGATTTTAGCAAAATATCCTTGTCGTCTTGATTGTTTTGATAACAAGATGTTAAAGCAAACGCACTGATGATCACAATGGATAAAAGTGTAAATTTAACTGTTCGGCGGATTATTCCGATCCTCTAACCTCCTCCCAAAGTTCTTTTGCCGCTTTGACATAATGTGAATTAGATCCCCTGTACTCTTTTAGCAGTCTTTCGAGCCACTTGAATCCCTCTTTCACCTGATTCAGTTGGATGTTGAGAGTGGACATGTAAAACATGATTCCATCGCTGTATTGCCCCTTTTTATCTTCGGAGTAAGCCCTTTCAAATTGTTTGAGCGATTTTGAATAACTGATGGCGGCGTTCTCCAAATCGTTTTTGTCCACATAATACCAGCCCATTTTTAAGAATAACTGGGCAGTTTTGAAAGGAAGGTCTGCTTGAAGATAAGTTAACAAACCGAGAATCTCGATATGATGGGCATCTTCAAGGGTTCTATCTGGTTCAAAGTTCACATGGAAGTTTTGTTTTGCCCTTAGCAGGCTTTTACGCAGCACCTCTAATTTGTCATATGACATATTGTCCAAAATCTTGTCAAAATCACTTTCATAAGCTGTAAAATAACATTCCGGGCAGGTAATCAAGGAAAACCAATCAGGATTCACATCCTGGTAGGTGGGGCGCAAAAAGATATCCCTTTTTGCTACGGATATTGCATTGGAAAACACCCTAATGGATTCAAATTCTGCTTCGCATAAAGGGCATTTCATTTTCTTATACCAAAACTTTTTTTTAGCCATTATTCACCATCTGCTTCCTGAAGCAATGCATTGACGAAATTTTCCGGATCAAACCGTTTGAGGTCATCGACTCCTTCTCCTACTCCGATGAATTTGATAGGAATGCCAAATCTTTCTTTTATGGACAAGGCGATTCCCCCTTTGGCCGTACCATCCAGTTTTGTAACCACAATTCCGGTAATGCCGACGGCTTCTGCAAACTTTTCTGCTTGCAGCAACCCGTTTTGTCCGGTTGTTGCATCAATGACCAAAAGGATTTCATGTGGGGCTTCCGGAATGACCTTTTTAACTACCTTGTGTACTTTTGCCAGTTCATTCATTAGATTGGTCTTGGTATGCAAACGGCCGGCTGTATCAATAATCACACAATCTTTGTTTTTCGATTTGGCATGCTGCACCGCATCAAATGCAACCGCTCCGGCATCAGCACCATGCTGATGGGAAATGAGGGTTACACCCGCCCTTTCCTGAGCCCAAACCCGAAGCTGATCGATAGCTGCTGCTCTGAATGTATCTGAAGCGGCTAAGACTACTTCTTTGCCTTCGTCTTTTAGTATTTTGGCGATTTTACCGATGGTGGTTGTTTTCCCAGCTCCATTCACACCTACGACGCTGATGACAAAAGGTCCTTCATTCGGGTAATTAAGTTCGTTGTCCCCTTCGAGCATTTCAACTAATATTGCTTTTAAGGCATTTTCAGGGGAATCAAATTCTTTTTTTCTCTCCTCAAGATTCTCAATGATCTTTTCAGAGCATTCAACACCGACATCTCCCATGATCAGTATCTCTTCTATTTCTTCCAGGGTATTTTCATCCAACTTCCCAAACCGAAGTATCTTTTTAATCTTCCCAAAAGTCGCTTCATTGGTCTTTTTTAATCCTTTTTTTAATTTATCAAAAAAACCCATATCTCTCCCCTATATCTTTTGATAGAAAAACGGCTCAACCACTTTTAAACCGAGTTTTCTGTAATTGAAAATTCTCTCTGTGCTTCCTACAAACAACATGCCACCGGGTTTGAGTGAATCGACAAAATTCTGATAGAGAATGTTTTTCGTTTCCATCTCAAAATAGATCACCACATTTCTGCAAGATATAAAATCCAAATCCCTTTCAAAGTCCTCTTGAAGCATATTGTGCTTTTTAAACTGTACCCTTGTTTTTAATGAGGGTTTCACCTCGTATTTATCGCCATCAAGCTTTTTAAAGTACTTATCCACAATGACCGATTCGGTGCTTTCTAAAGAACGCTTTTCATAGATCCCGCTTTTGGCCTTGGCCAGTACCCCTGTGTCAATATCCGTTGCAATGACCTTGGCCTGAGAGGCGTTCAGTTCTTCAAGGAGTATTGCCCAGGTATATGGCTCTTCTCCACTGGAACAACCGGCACTCCATATCTTGAGTCTGGGGCCTGTTTCTTTTAATTTCTGGGGTATGTATTTTTTTTCCAACGCCTTCCATTTCTCCGGGTTTCTGAAGAATTCTGTTACGTTGATGGTGAGTTTATCCAAAAATTCTTCTTTTTTGTCTTCATCCGATAAGATTAGCTTCATATAGTCTCTATAAGATTCCGTTCGGTTTTTTCTTAAAAGAATGTCCGTTCTTCTTTTTACCCTGTGCGGTTTATATCCGCTTAAATCAAGATTGAGCTTCTTTTTTACTTCTTCGACAAACCAGTCAAATTCGGGATCTGTTATTTTTTCGATCATTTCTTTTCCTCCAGTTTTTATCGATCATTTTATCAATAGAATTCTAACTTCGTGTGATATCTGGCACCCATTTTAAACAACCAATTCTCATCCTTTATAAGACGGATATCCAAGAATAGATTCTCATATACTCGAAATTCAAAATCGGCAAAAAGGGAACTGGCCCATATGTCGTTGTAGTTTATTTCATTGGAAAAGCCGATAGTGCTGACAAAACCATCGATTTCAAAATTCCAGTATACATCAGCCCACCAACGCCTGCCGGGTTTTTCATGGGCTAAAAACAAAGCCTTTCCCGTACTGAATTCCAAAGGTCCCAATTTCACGCTAAGAAATGGATTCAGTTCAGAGGAGTATTTAAATCCGCCATTGAAAGCTATTTCGTCCTTTTCAAAGGTTCCAATCATTCCAAGAAATAAATGGTCGGAACCTGCATCAAAGATTGGATCGTATTCTTCCAATTCAGAAGTTTGAAGGCCAAAATGCTCATACCCAACAATAGGGGTTATAAAGAATTCTTTGTAGCTGATACCCGGTCCTGCTGAAATGGCGTAGGTAGCGGATGCTGAGTTGTCAATAAAGGCATCTGCATCCAATCGAATGCCCCAATCACCAAAAGAGAGAGACGGGGTGGAAAAATCAAAAGCCCAAGCGCTCCATTCAGGCGATTTGATATCCAATTGCCAGCCAAGATTGCGATAATCAAAATGGATGTATTTCCTGTTAAAGTCCATTCTTGGAAGAAAAACCATTTTGGAATTCAATCTGTTGTCCAAGCCAAAGTAAAAAAGCAGATTCTTGTACTTAACCTTTGTATAATCAAAATAATCAGATACTTCTTCATTTGCCAAATCAAAATACGTTCCAAAGGCATCGTATTTTTGTTCAACTGTAAGGTTGAACTTACCGTCAAAGATTAAAAAATGCATTTGAGGATTCAGTTGAAAAAAGGACCCAAAAGAAGGGTCTCCGGAAAGAAAAAAACCGGCGGAAAAATCGATTTCGGTACTGGCCTCTTTTAATATTTCATCCGGATAAAGCAACTGCCAGTCTAAATCCTCGAAAGGATCTTCCTGGGAAAAAACACTCATCATTGGCAACAAAACCAGGAGAAACATGAAAAAAAGCGCTTTGCTTTTTACACTATCCATGACAAAACATCCTTTGTGTAGTTGCTCCAATTGAATGCGTAAGTATTGGGCTTATAACATCCCCGGTGATAATCCGTACCCATACTGAGCAATAATTGGTGATTTGCAATAAAACTGATATACCTTTGGATCTGTGATTTTGAATGTCTGGGATGAAAAACCTCAATGCCGTTTATCCCCATCTCTACAAAACGCATCAAATCGTATTTGTTCATCCCATCTGCTTGGTTGCTTTCAGAGCTAAACAGACCCGGATGAGCCAAAAACGCAAGACCTCCAGCTTGCTTGATGATGGTTAATGCTTCTTCTACTGTTTTCAATTGATACGTAATGGCTTTACAACTCGTGTCCCCAATAAAAGCTTCTGTAAACGCCTCTTTGGGATCAGAAACATAACCATATTCGAATAATAACTGTGCAATCTGCGGTCTTCCAACGTAACGTCTATTCATTAATTTTTCAAAGTCCTCAGCTGAAAAGAGGTAACCCTTATTCTGTAACCTCTCAATGATCAAAAGGGCTCTCTCTTTTCTCAAAACGAGGCGTTCTTCAATAAAAGATCTTAAAAGCGGAAATCGCCAATCAAAACAATAACCTAAGATATGAACTTCTACATCTTTATATACCGAAGAAATTTCAATCCCAGGTACCACATGCATGCCGGCTTCGAGAGCTGCCCTTTTTATATCATCAAATGGAGCCATGTTATCATGATCCGTCAAAGCAAAATGAGTGACTTGATTTGCCTTGAGTATTTTTAACAATCCTTCCGGGGATTGCTCCCCGTCAGAATAGGTTGTGTGCAAATGTAAATCAAAAACAGCGTTCACTGAATCCTTAAAGAGTTTCCATGATCCTTTCCATTTCAGCATCGTCAATATCAAAATTGGCATAAACATTTTGAACATCATCCAGATCTTCCAATTTTGATATGAGATTTAAAACCTTCTCCGCATCTCTTCCTTCTACGGCTACGCTGTTTTTGGGAAGATACGAAAATTCCACGTCCTTCGGTGTGTATCCCGCTGCTTTAAGCGCATCTGCAACTTGCATCATGTCCTCAGGTGCGGTGGTTACAGAAACCGGATCTGCACTGTCATCGATGTCTTCGGCACCGGTTTCAATGGCAGTCATCATGAATTCATCCATATCTGCAATCAACTCTTTATCCACTGTCATCGTACCCTTTTTTTCAAATATCCAAGCCACGGCACCGGATTCAGCCATATTTCCGTTGTATTTACTGAAAACATGTCGAACCTCTTGGG
Source organism: uncultured Thermotogaceae bacterium (assembly GCA_964472765.1). GTDB lineage: Bacteria > Thermotogota > Thermotogae > MWEM01 > MWEM01 > JASUTC01. The sequence continues at coordinate 6,310 of CAYYNI010000078.1, forward strand.
CTGTCCTGTTTTTATTATCTGAGACTGTTGTAACTAACATGGCAACGCCAGCTGAGCCATAGCCTTCGTAGGTAATTTCAACATATTCTACACCTTCGAGTTCTCCGGTACCCCTTTTAATGGCTTTTTCCATGGTGTCTTTTGGCATGTTGGCGTCTCTAGCCTTATCCACTGCTACCCTTAATCTGGGGTTTGAATCCGCATCGCCACCCCCTTCTCTTGCAGAAACCGTTAATTCCCTGATGATTTTGTTGAAGAGAGCGGAACGCTTTTTGTCCTGAGCCCCTTTTCGATGCTTAATGTTTGCCCATTTATTATGTCCAGACAAAGATAAAACCTCCTTCGGTTTTTAATTTATAAGTATTTAACAACAATAAATGTCGTATCGTCGTGCTGCTTGGCATGTGCAACAAATTGTTCCATGGATTCCAACAGTGCATCTTTGATTTCCACTGCCGTTCGTTCATGATTTTCTTTGATGACCTGTTTCATTCTCGAAAAACCAAATTCTTCTTTCTTTTCGTTTCTCGCCTCCGGAATGCCATCGGTGTAGATTATGAACACATCGCCGGATTCGAGCAAGAATGTGTCTTCCTCATAGCTTTGATTTTCAAAAATGCCAATCGGAATGCCGTTATTACTAATTTCAAAAAACTTGTCTTGTTCTTTTCGGTAAAGAATTATCGGGTCATGTCCGGCGTTTGAATACGTTAAAACGCCTGTTTTTTGATCTAATAACACAAACATGGATGTCACAAATCTGTCGGCGATATCGTTTTGAGCGATGTGATCATTTACTTTCGAAACCAGTTCAGGCAGCGAGCGAGAATCGTGAACCATGATTTTTACAGCTGAGCGAAAGGAGCTCATTAACAACGAAGCCGGGATGCCTTTTCCGGATACATCGGCAACGATTAAGAAGGTCTTTTCCCTCAGTAAGAAAACGTCGTAATAATCGCCGGCAACTTCTACTGCAGGTGAAAAACTGGCAGCTATTTGTGTTCTCTCAGGCTGAATGATCTTTGAAGGCAGCAAACTTCTTTGGATTTCTTTGGCGATATTGATTTGTTCTCTCAGCCTTTCCTGCTCAATCTTCTCCTCCAGGTAAATGAAGTTTTCTATGCTGAAATGAATCTGATTGGCAATCGATTCCAATAGTTTTCTGTCTCCGGCTGTAAAAATGTTTCCCAATTCTCTGTTAGCAAGAACAATCCCACCAAAATTTTTTTCTGTTGAACTAATCGGTATAATGATCATTGACCGAATGGTTTCAGATAAACCAAATTCTTTCAATTTTTCCCCATCAAGCATCAAAATCTTGACGGAATCTTTTGAGAGATATTCTTTAACAAAATTTTTACAATACTCCAGCGTGTTTTGCAAACTGGAGTCCTGATTGACCGAACAAAAAAATTCTTCTACGCCTAAATAGGAGAAATAGATCCCGATTCCTTCTGAAGGGATGGAATTTCTGATGGATTCAATCAAACGTTCCACGACCAAAACGGGATCTAGGGTATGCGATAAAATCTTTGTGACTTCATACAATGTGGACAGTTCTTCGTATGTCTTAGAAATCTCTTCTAATTGGGTTTCCAACATGATAGAGCTTTCTTCTAGTTGGTTTTTGTAGTTCACCAATTCGTTTTCGAGCCTTTCAATCCCTTGATCAAGCACTTTAACGATGTATTCTTCGCCGGTATCCGGTTCATTTGGGTGATCGACAGCCGATTCAGGATTTGCATCCGAGATTTGTTCAATTCTTTTTAGCAATTCCTCAAGCCTTTTTTTAAGAGGCATCACCAATCACCTCTTTTACCGAGGAAATCAGCTGCTTAGGACTGAACGGTTTGGTTAAAACGCCCAACGCACCCAACGAAATCGCCTTATCTTTATCGTCTTCCCCGCCTTTGGCTGTCAAAATGATAACCGGTATAGAATGGATGGTTTCATCTTTTGCTTTTTCTTCCAGAACCCCAAAACCATCTAACCGTGGCATCATGATGTCTAATACGACCATGTCGGGTTTGAATTCACGCATTTTTTCTATGCCATCTACACCATCCACAGCTTGCTGGATCTCATAACCGGCTTTTTTTAAATTGAATACGATGATATTCCTCAAAACAGGTGAATCATCGACAACCAATACTTTTTTTGACATCATTGCCTCCCACGCAGATCAAACATGTCGCTTACGGGAATACAGGTATCATGATCACAATAGACTTCCCTTAGTAAGGGCAAATAAAAAATTCTTGGGAACCTTTCGTTGTAAAGGTTTTGCAGGATATCTCTGTAATCTAACCATTTTTTTTCCACTGTTTTATATTCTATCATAAAAAAGGATTTATCAAGAACCACATACTTGGGTTCCAACGCACTTTTCTCAATATTGTCTTGAAGAATTTGTTTTTGTTCGGCTGTTAATTGATCTTTAATGATTAACCGGAATGACCATAGGTCTAAATATTGGTTGAATTTTTCTCCCGGGTTCAAAGGCCACATGCCTTTAATTTTTAGCCCTTTCGGCGATGATGCGTTAAATCGGTTGACCAAGTCTACAGTAGAATGATATTCAGCTGTCAAACGAACGACAAAGTAGATTGCCTGTGAGATCAGGCCGGTTGGCAGCGCCCTTGAAAAAGTCAACTTTGGTTTAGGGTGAAACCCTAATGTGAACCAAAGTGGAAACGATGCCCGTCTCATTGTACGCTCGGTTGCAGTAATCCATTCTCTGTGAGATAAAAAACGCAAAACCCCCGTTTTAGTAGCTTTGCATAAATAAGAAAAATGAGGGGGTGTGCTATTATTCATCATTTGATTATGATCGTTTTCTTGGGTCATATGCCTCTTTTGCCTTTTTGATCTCCTGTAAGAGTAAATCAAAACCTTCTGATATGCTGATTTCATTCTTTTGAGAATGATTTCTCAATTTTAATTCAACTTTGGCTTTTTGGATCCCCTTGCCTACTGTTACTCGGATTGGAATTCCGATCAGATCGGCATCCTTGAATTTTGATCCAGGAGAATTTTCTCTGTC
>CAYYNI010000079.1:0-9282 GCA_964472765.1 uncultured Thermotogaceae bacterium
CATTCCTTTTAGGAGTAACTGGCTATCTGAATCCCGAAATCATCATTGAAAACGGAGTTGAAAAGTCGATTGAAAGGATTCAGCCAGAAACCGTTTTACTGACTATTAGATTGATAATCGCCTTTGTACCCATCATCTTAATGGCGCTGGGAATATGGGCTGCTTTGAAATATCCTATCAATCCTAAAAATCACAGACAATTAATCGATTATCTGACAGCACATAGAAAAGGACAAACCGTTAAGGGTATGGATGAAAGCGAAATCAATAAATTGAAAGATGAGTTGATCTAACGTAAAATGAGTTCAAAATCCATTTGTTCATTATTGATTCTAAATTTTGTTTGGTCTAGTTTTTATGTGGTGAACAGGTTCTCATTATTAGAACTCTCTCCTATTTTTGTTGGTGTAACAGTACGTTTTTTAGCTTTGATTTTTTTACTCATTTTTATTTTTTCAAAAGGGTATCAAAAGAATCTGTTGGAAATCCGCAGGGTTTTCCCAAAATTGATTTTAATCGGTATTCTTGGATTTTCTCTGGATTTTACAGCTTTTTTTGGCTTACAGCTTTCAACAGCTTCAAATGCAGCAATTTTGTTGAAAGCAGATGTCTTGTTCACGAATTTTATCTCAATTTTTGTTCTTAAGCAAAGATTTTCTAAATTGGATTGGCTTTTAACGCTATTCATCTTATTAGGCACCTTGTTGGTGATTAATATCGATTTTACGGAATTCAAACTCAATGGTATTGGTGATTTTCTGTTTATTTTAAGTGCGCTTTTTGTTGCATTGAACGGATTTATCATTAAATCCGTTCAAAATGACCCAAGGGTAAAAGTAAGGGATTCTACTGTTGCCTTTTACAATAATCTGATTACGTTTTTCATTTTTATGTTCGTTTTCTTTTTATTTGAACGAAAAATTGATCAGAAAGCTTTCACTGATCATCCGTTATTAATTGTTTCTTTGATTTATACCGGCCTCATGCAAACAGTAATCTATATCCTTTATTACTATAATTTAAGAATTTTACCCGTTTGGATTGTAAGAATTACCCTATTACTAATGCCTGTATTTGCCTCATTCATTGGGTTCTTCCTTTTAGGAGAAACTTTGTCGGGGTTACAAATAATCGGAATGATTATTGTGTTACTCTCAACCATGGGAATAATATTGGTTCAAAAGAATAAAAAAATCTGTTTGAACCATCGCTTAGATAAAAGTTAAGGAGGATTATGAATGGACTATCGATTTTTTTTACCGGTAGAGATCTTTTTTGGAAAAAACAAGATCAATCAATTAAATACTCTCGATATCAAATCGCCTATTCTGATTGTCAGTGATCCAATCTTAAAAAAGATTGGATTAGTTGATCAAATCAAACAGGTATTTAAAAAAGAGAAATCATTTTATGAATTTTGCGAGGTTGAACCAAACCCCTCTTGTTCGACGGTTAATAAAGGAACACATGATGCCAAAGAAAAAAAGATAAAAACAGTTATCGGAGTTGGCGGAGGCAGTGCCATTGATACGGCAAAAGCTATTTCTTGTCTTATTGATTCAAATGATTCTTTACAGGAATACCTATTTAACGGAAAAAAGATTGTGGGAAGAACCACACAATTAATTGCGATTCCAACTACATCCGGAACGGGCAGTGAAGTGACAAATGTTGGTGTTTATACAGACCATGAAAGAGGTCAAAAAAACCCCTTAGTCACTGATTATTTTTGGCCGGATCAAGCGATTCTCGATCCGATGATAACACTTTCCATGCCGCAAAGAGTGACCGCATCTACATCTCTTGATGCCTTTACTCACGCTATTGAAGCATATTGGGCGGATTCTTCCCAACCTATGTCCAAATTACTTTCTATGGAAGCAATGAGACTAATCATTGCAAACTTGGAAAAAACATACGCTTCACCACATGATTATGAAGGCAGAGAACAGCTGCTTTACGCCAGTCTTCTTGCCGGAATATCATTTGCTCAAACCCGCACAACCATTCTTCATGCACTGAGTTTTCCCCTAACCAATGATTATGGCTTAGAACATGGTTTTGCTTGCGCATTAGCCTTGCCCCAAATCATCAAAGAAAATTACGATAGTTTTAAGCAAAATATGGATTTGTTAATCCGGCATTTGAATTTTGAAACTGTAGAACAGTTTTCAGATAGAATTCAGTGTATCATGGGAGAAGTCAAAGCCCCCACGACTCTCAGTGAAATTGGTGTAAAAAAAGAAGATCTGGAAAGAATCGCTCAAATTACCCTATCAGCCCCCATATCACAACTCAATCCCAAAAAATATCATCAAGAGGAGTTATTAAATCTATTAAATAAAATCTACTAAAGAGGTGAATACATTGAATCAAAATGAATTGAAGGAATTAGAAAAAAAAGCAAATGAAATACGTTGCTTGACAATCGAACAAATAGGCAAGCTCGGAGTTGGCCATATTGGTGGTTCTTTATCGATCATTGAAGCTCTGGTGGCTTTGTATTACAGAACCATGAAAATTAATTCAGAAGATCCGAAATGGGAGGACAGAGATCATTTCGTTCTGTCTAAAGGACATGGTGGTCCCGCTTTATACTCTGTCTTGGCAGACAAGGGATTTTTCCCAAAATCATGGACTGATACTTTAAATCAACCCAACACAAACTTGCCTTCACATTGCGATAGATTACTCACTCCAGGAATCGATATGACAGCGGGATCATTGGGACAAGGATTATCGGCCGCAATCGGAATTGCCATCGGCAAAAAGATTGAGAAAAAGACCTCCAGGGTCTATTGTATCATCGGTGATGGAGAAAGTCAGGAAGGACAAATATGGGAAGCTGCCATGCTTGCCCCTTCAAAAAATTTAAATAATCTAACCGTCATGCAAGATTACAATAAAATGCAAATTGATGGTACAACCGATGAAATCAACACGCTTGAACCTCTATCAGATAAGTGGAAAGCATTTGGTTGGAATGTTTTTTCGATCAATGGGCATGATTTTAATCAAATTTGTGATGCACTAGATAAATCAATATTGAGCAAGGAAAAACCAACAATGATTATCCTAAACACGATTAAAGGAAAAGGTGCCTATTTTGCTGAAAATCAAATTGGTTGCCATAATATGAAAGTTTCAACCGAGGAATGGAAGAAGGCAGTCGCTGAATTAAAGGAAGCAGGTGTTTAATATGGCAAACGAAAAAGAATTAAGGCAAATCTATGCTGAAATACTGTTAGATTTAGCCCAAGCTGATGATCGTATCGTTGTACTGGAAGCTGATCTGATGAAAGCCACTGGAACAACATCGTTTAAAGAAAATTTTCCCAATCGATTTATCGATGTGGGTGTGGCTGAAGCAAATATGATCGGTATTGCAGCTGGATTGGCAGTTACAGGAAAAATACCCTTCGCCCATTCTTTTACCCCTTTTGCAACCAGAAGGGTCCTTGATCAAATTGCCATTTCTATCGCCTATGCTAAATTAAATGCCAAAATTGGGGGAACCGATCCCGGGGTAACCGCTGAACTAAACGGAGGTACACACATGAGTGTTGAAGATGCTGGCCTTATCCGATCGATTCCCAATATGATGGTTGTTGAACCGGCTGATGGGACTCAGTTAAAATCATTATTACCCCAAATAGCAACCGTTGACAGTCCTGTTTATATGCGATTAGCCCGCAAATCGAATGACCGCTTTTTTCCAGATGGAACGGAATTTGAACTTGGAAAAATATTTGAAATTCTTCCCGGAACGGATGTCACCCTTATCTGCAGTGGAATCATGATAAAAAACACCCTTATGGCTGCGCAAATATTAGAAAAAGAGGGTATTCATGCGAGGGTTCTAAATATGCATACTTTAAAACCTGTAGATTGGCAAACCATTGTTAAAGCTGCAAAAGAAACCGGTGCCATCGTAACCGCTGAAAATCACAGTATCATTAATGGTTGGGGAAGTGCCGTCTCTGAAGTATTGACAGAACATTACCCTGTACCCCTTGAAAGAATCGGAATTAAAGATCACTTTGGTGAAGTTGGATTGACTGATTTTCTTTTGAAAAAATATCAAATGACTGCTGAAGACATCGTATCTGCTGCAAAAAAAGCGATAAAAAGAAAAGGTTGAGATAATGTTAACTTTAACCGATTACAATCAAGCACTTCATATTCGTTTCGGAGAAAAGGAAGTATTCCATCATTCATCTGAAAATCCCTCCTTTTTTATCGGAAAGGGTTGTTCAACCTATGAAATGTATCATGGAAATTTTGATATCACTAACGAGTTGGAATCAAAGTATCCACTTGTTCATTTTGAGATAATTGAAAATAAACTTGAAACAGCTGTCATTCGATTCTTCTTTGAATCGCTTGAGCTTTTTGTATCCTTGCATGTTCAAGACCATCATCTCTTAAAAATGAAATTCGAAGGAACAGACCCCATTTTTAATCGTTTTTGGTGCCGTTTTGTATCCAACAAAAATGAAGGCATTTACGGTTGTGGAGAGCAGTACTCCAAATTAAATCTCAAGGGTTCAAGTTTGCCTCTTTGGGTAAGTGAACAAGGTGTAGGTAGAAATAAAAAGGAGTTACTGACTTTCTTTGCGGATAAATTTGACAAAGCGGGAGGCGATTGGTACACTACTTATTTCCCACAACCATCATTCATAACGACTTCGAATTATTTCTGTCACGTCAATCATTCAAGTTACATGGAATTCGACTTTTCGCATGATGATTTTTCACAGATTGAATGCTGGGCAATTCCTGAAGAAATTACCATCGGCATCGGAAAGGATTTTGAAGAGGTTATTCAAACACAGTCGCATTATTTCGGATTACAACCAAAATTACCCGATTGGATCTTTGATGGCATGATATTGGGTCTTCAAGGAGGAACCGAAGAAGTACTACCTAAAGTTAATCAAGCGATAAAAAAGGGGATCAAGCTCTCAGCTATTTGGATTCAAGATTGGGAGGGAAAACGGATCACTTCTTTTGGAAAACAGCTCATGTGGAATTGGCAATTTGAGGAAATGATGTATCCCAACCTTCCTGAAACAATCAAACAGCTAAACAAGAGCGGTATTCGAACGATGGGATACATCAATCCTTTCTTAGCCACAGAAGGTGCTTTATACCGTGAAGCAAGTGAAAAACAATATCTTCTTAAAACGAGGAACAATGAAGAATATTTAGTTGAAGTGACAACCTTTCCTGCGGCGATTGTTGATTTGACAAATCCTAAAGCCTATCAATGGTTAAAAGATATTATTAAAAACAATATGCTCGCCATTGGACTGTCCGGTTGGATGGCTGATTTTGGTGAATATCTCCCCTGTGACTGCAAACTATTTTCCGGCGAGGATCCTGCTTTAATTCACAATCAATTCCCTGTTTTATGGGCAAAATTGAACAGGGAAGCTGTTGAAGAAGCCGGGAAATTAGGAGAAGTTGTCTTCTTTACCCGTTCAGGATATTCTTACACACAGAAATATTCCACCTTAATGTGGAATGGAGATCAAATGGTGGATTGGAGTATTGATGACGGTTTACCCTCGGTTATACCCGCATCATTGTCTCTTGGACTTAGCGGATTCGGTATCAGTCATTCGGATATTGGTGGCTACACAACCTTTGATAATCAACTGGGAAAGATTACCAGATCAAAGGAACTACTAATGAGGTGGATCGAAATGGCCGCATATACCCCAGTCATGAGAACACATGAAGGAAACAGACCCGATTTAAACTGTCAATTTGATTATGATGAGGAGACTTTAGAGCATTTTAAACGAATGGTTGCCATTCACGTTAGATTAAAACCTTATTTTCAACTCTTGAATGCAGAAAATGCGATCGCCGGTATGCCTTTTATGAGAAGCCTATATACCCATTATCCAACGGACAAGACCAAAAACATTCAGTATGAATACCTTTTAGGAAGTGACCTGTTAATCAGTCCTGTTTTAAATGCAGGTGAATATGAACATGATGTCTTTCTTCCTGAAGATGAATGGATTTTTCTTTGGGATGAAAAACCCTATAATGGCGGCAATTACAAAGTACTATCTCCGTTAGGAAAACCACCTGTTTTTGTTCGAACAAATTCAAAATACCGAGAAATGTTGTTAAAAATGAAGGAGGACGCAGAATGAAAAAAATCGTGATGGGTGCAGATAAATCAGGGTTTCCTTTAAAAGAAGCCTTAAAAGAACATCTAATTAAAAATGGGTATGAAGTTGAAGATTTAGGCATGCAGAATCCAGATGATTTTCAAGCGTATTATGAAGTAGCCCCAAAAGTAGCCAAAAAAGTACAATCGGGTGAATATGAAAAAGGGTTATTATGTTGCGGAACCGGCATGGGCATGGCGATTGTGGCCAATAAATTCAAAGGCATTTACGCAGCCGTTGTAGAGGGATCTTATGCGGCTAAGATGTGCAAAGTCATTAACAATGCCAATATATTAACAATGGGTGGTTGGAAACTGGCTCCTCAAGAAGCAATTGACATGTTAGATAGGTGGTTGAATACTAAATTTCTTGAAGGATTTGAATTTAAGCGAGAATTCTTAACCAACGCATTTAAACAAGTTCAAGCCATAGAAGATGAAAATTTCAAATAACATGTTAGTATCAAATAATGCTTAATCTAATATTCTTTTAGCTAGTCCTCACAAAAAGGGTCTGTATAAAACGACCCTTTTTTGATTTTTCAAATGAATATGGTAAAATAAAAACACATAATGCGAATCATTTGCAGATTGGTGGTCTTATGAGATTTACAAAAAATCGTCAAATGGTTTTTGAACTTTTAAATCATGCTCAAAAGCCTTTAACAGCAGAACAAATAAAGAGAAAATTAGAAGATTCGCCTAATCCTTTTGAGAAGAAAATGAATCTGTCCACTATTTACCGTGCAATTGATTATTTAGAAAAAAAGGATTATGTAGATTCAGCTTCTTTCGGAAAAACAGTTCGTTTTTTCTTTTGCAAAGATAAATTCAAACATTTTCTTTATTGCGAAAAATGTTCCAACATCCAGGTTTTTGATCAATGTATAGCACAATCTTTGGAAGAAATGGTTTTGAAAAAATATCATTTCAATATCCATTCGCATGTTTTTTATTTCACGGGTTTGTGTGAGAAATGTAAAGGAGGAAAATAAGATGAAAAAATATTTATCGTTGATGGTCCTTTTAGTATTTGGATTGACCATTTTTTCTACAGTGAAAATATCTGTATCAATTGTTCCACAAAAAACTTTTGTGGAAGCTGTGGGAAAGGAATTAGTTGATGTAACAGTGATCATCCCTCCGGGTTATAGTCCGGCAAATTATGCCCCAACAGCAAAACAAATCATTGATTTTTCAGATTCAACGGTTTATTTCACCATTGGGGTACCCAGCGAATCATCAAACATTTTACCTAAATTGGCGAAAAACGCTCCTAATGTGCAACTTGTTTCCTTACATGATGCGGTTGATAAAGTTTTTCAACCTAGGTATTTTAGCGAAAACGAAAGAGATCCACATATTTGGCTCTCCGCCAAAAGAGTCATGTTGATGGTAGGAATTATACGAGATTATTTGTGTTCGATAGATCCTGATCATGATGCGTATTATCGTCAAAATACCCAGGATTTTATTAACAAGCTAAATATAACTGATCAACTGTTGAATGAAACTCTTTCTTCAATTGAAAACAAAGGTTTTTTTTGTTTTCATCCTTCTTTCGGATATTTTGCAGATGATTATGGCTTGAAAATGTACGCTTTGGAGGAAAACGGTAAAGAGGCCTCTCCCAAAAGAATTGCAGAAATGGTTGCCTTTGCAAGAGAAAATAATTACAAAGTCATTTTTTATCAAGCGGAAATAGACAGTTCTCAGACTGATTCTTTTGCTCATGAGATTGGGGGAAAGGCTTTGAAACTAGATCCTTTATCAGCAGATTATATCAATAATCTTAAAAGTATGGGGCAGATTTTCTTGGATGTTTTAGGAGAGCGTGATGGAGAATAACATTGCGATTGCATTAAAAGACGTCAATGTGTCTTACGGAAGTGAGCAAGTCCTCTCAGATATTACAGTTAATTTTCCCGCATCGGAAATGACTGCGATAATCGGTCCCAACGGAGGTGGAAAAACAACACTGTTGAAGGCCATCAGCGGCTTGATTAAAGTAGATTCCGGTAAAATTAGCATTTTTGGAGAGGATGCGAAAACAGCACGTGAAAAAGGATGGCTTGGGTATGTTCCACAAGCCGCTCAGTTTGACAGGCTATTTCCAATTAGGGTAGAAGAGGTCATTTTAACTGGAACATTGAAAAATCATTTGATGCCCTTTATGAAATACTCTCTGGATAATCATCAAAAAGCACATGAAATATTGGAGCAATTGGGATTATTGGATTTAAAGGAAAGGCAAATCGGTCAATTATCCGGAGGCCAGCTTCAAAAAGTCCTTATCGGTAGAGCTTTAATAAAAGATCCTAAAATCTTGCTACTGGATGAGCCAACTGCTAGTATTGATACACAAACAAAAAATCAAATTTATCAAATCCTCCATCATCTTGTTCCCGAAATAACGATCATCATCGTCACCCATGACATGGGTGCCATTTCTTCTTATTTTGATACAGTCGCCTGTTTAAACAAAAAAATTCATTATCACGGAACTGATCAGTTAACACAGGGGATCATAGACGACACGTTCGGATGTCCCGTGGATCTCATAGCCCATGGCATACCCCATAGAGTTTTTAAAGAGGATAAGGAGATTTATCATGATTGAAGCTATTTTGAATTATCAATTTATGCAAAACGCTTTAATGACAGCCATTATGGCAAGTATCGTTTGTGGTATTATCGGGACTATTGTTGTGGAAAAAAAACTTGTGATGATGAGCGGTGGTATTGCCCACACAGCTTTTGGAGGTATCGGCTTAGGTTATTGGTTGGGGTTCGAACCTATCTTAGGGGCTTTGATCTTCTCAGCTGGCTCATCGCTGTTGATCACAACCATAAAAAGAAAAACCAATACCAATACGGATACATTGATTGGTATTCTTTGGTCAACAGGGATGGCCTTGGGAATTTTGTTCATTTACCTTTCTCCAGGATACCCGCCCGATATGGCCTCTTATCTCTTTGGTGATATTTTAACAGTCACACACTTTGATTTATACATCATATTCGGTTTGGTCGTTTTTACCGTATTTGTAATAATCGCATTTTTCAGCCGATGGTTATCATATTTGTTCGATGAT
>CAYYNI010000080.1:0-9233 GCA_964472765.1 uncultured Thermotogaceae bacterium
CCAGATTTTGATTGCCTTCTTTCTCTATTTCCATGACTTTCTTAACATTCTTTTCCGCTTTTTCCTTGCTGTTTAAAATCAGCAGATTTGTGATGATATGAATAACGGCCAGAGGAGCTGCATAAGAGTTGATTCGCAATAACGAATCTGTTTCGCACAAGATGATGAGTGAAGCTATTTTACAAATAGGACAAGTGAGAGAATCGGTCAACAGGCAGATGGGTGTGGAACGTTGCTTCGCCATAGCTGAAACAAAATTAATCTCACGGGAATAGACCGGAAATGTGATCAAAAAGATGACATCATCTTCTGCCATCTTGCTGGTTTCCAAAGCAAAATCAGAAACCGAGCCACTTAAAACAAAAACCGGTTTATCTGTGACACTTAAAAGGGAATATTCCATCATCCGGGCCAGATTCGTACTCATGCCAAAACCCGAAATGAATAGTTTTTGTGCATGCTCAAGCTTATTTACCACTTTGAAGATTTCTTTCGGCTTAATCTTGTGGATGGTAGATTCGACGTTTTTCAACTCGTTGTTCGCAAGTCTTTTAAACTGATCTTCTCTGGTTGCAGAGTCCAATGTCGTGAATTTGATCTTCTCATATGGGCTTAATTCTTGGCGAATCTCCTGTTGAATAACCTTTTTAAATTCATTGAATCCTTCAAAATCCAACTGTCTGGCAAATCTGACAATCGATGCTTTGCTCACATCCACTTTTTCGCTTAATTGAGCAATGGTCATAAATCCCACTTCTGATTTATGATCCAATATGTAATTGCCAATTTTCTGATTTACGGGAGTCATGGTCGGGATCAGTTCCAATAACTTTTGAATCATCCTATACTCCTTTGAAAAAAACTGGTGTTTCAAAGTATAGCATAAAGAAACAAATATTTCAAGCTTAAAAATCCTAAAAACATCACAAATCAAGCGATACAAGCATATGTTATGCCATTGCTGCCGCTAAAAAAATAATAAAAACACTGAAAACCCAAGAATTACCATTCTGAGTTTTTCGCTAAAATTAAATAATCATAAGAATTCGGTTAGAAAGAGTCATCGCTTGCTGTATAAGATGATTATAAAAAATAATTAAATACTGAGAGCTAATTTTTATTGTTGATAAGGGCAAACAAAAGTCGTTATTTAGAGAAGAGTTTTTTTGTGTTTTATGCCTAATAAAAACATTATTTATTGGTTTTGTTTTGGGTCCAAATAGTCTCGAATGCCATCCCCCAGAGTGTTAAAAGCTAAGACAGTTAAAACAATAGCTATTCCAGCAAATATGACTTCAAATGGAGCAACGCTTATAAAGTTTTTACCGTTAGATAGCATTCCTCCCCAAGAGGGTGTAGGCGGTTGAATCCCCAACCCTAGGAAGCTTAGGCCTGCTTCTGTTAAGATAGCATCACCAATACCCATCGTTGCATAAATGACAATTGGACCCATTATGTTTGGGAAAAGATGTTTTAAAATCAATCTTAGATCAGACATACCTTGAGCTTTAGCGGATTCAATAAACTCCTTTTCTTTTATCGATAAAACAGAACCTCTGACAATTCTTGCAAATTGAGGAGTATAAACAATGCCGATTGCCAAAATAATATTCGACAGATTTGTTCCGAAAGCTGTCATTAGTGCAATTGCGAGTAGCAATGAGGGAAAAGAAAAAAATACATCCATTATTCTCATAATGATATTGTCAATAATATTTCCATAATATCCTGCTACCATTCCTAATGCAGTACCCATAGTCATTGCAACAAGTTGTGAGATAAGTCCGACAATCAGCGATACACGAGAACCATAAACTATTCTTGAAAAGAGATCTCTTCCAAAATCATCACAACCGAGTATGTGTTCAGCAGAGGGATGAGCTAATCTGGATTTGAAATCAATCGAAAAGATTTCTTCAGGTGCAATTAATGGGGCAAAAACAGCGAAGATTAAGATGACAAAAACCAATATTGTTCCCATTGTAAGCCGCTTGTTATGGATGGCTCTGTAAAAATTTCTGGAGCGATACCATTTATTCTTTGTTGTATTTGTTGTAAAATCCATCATACACCTCATTGATACTTGATCCTAGGATCAAGAAATCCGTAAATAATGTCCACAGCAAGATTTGATACAGCAAAAAACATAGCTGCAAAAAGAATGATCCCTTGGAATAAAGGATAATCCCTAGAAAATATGGCATCAACAAGCTCACGCCCTAATCCCGGCCAGGCGAATACAGTTTCAGTTAATACCGCTCCACCCATTAGAGAGCCAATCTGCATTCCGATTACTGTTACGACGGGTATCATTGCATTTCTTTTTGCGTGTTTGTTGATTACCTTTTTCTCTTTAATCCCTTTGGCAAAAGCGGTTTCAATATAATTTTCATTTAGTACCTCAAGCATACTAGAGCGTGTCATTCTCGCTATTAAAGCGGCAAACATACTTCCAAGGGCTAAAGAGGGCATGACAATGTATGAAAACCCTTTCCATAAAATGCTAAAATCCCAAGTTTGAAGAAACAAAAAAACTGCTTCGAAAATACCTATTTCTCTTCCTGAAGCTGGTAGCCAATGTAGATTAACAGAAAAAATGATAATCAAAATCAAGCCTATCCAAAAAACGGGCATCGATACACCAAAAAGTGCTATGGACATTGAGGCATAATCAAAAAAGGAATCTTTCTTTTTGGCAGCTAGTACTCCTATTGGGATTCCGATAATAACTGACCATAATACACTCATAAATGCCAATTCAAATGTTGCTAAAAAATGTTCTTTGATTATGTCAACAACAGGTTGAAACTGAGTAATTGAAGTTCCCATATCTCCCTTTAAGATATTTGAAAAGTAGATTCCGAACTGTATCACAAGTGGCTCATTTAGCCCAAGTTTTTCCCTCATATTCTGGACCATATCTTCTGTGGCACGTTCTCCAAGCATCACTCTTGCAGGATCACCCGGGATCATCCGCCCAACAGTAAAAACAAGTATTAAAACACCAAATAAAACCAATATGAGTAGCAATAATCTTCTGATCAAGAATCTTAACATGTTCCCTCCATTTACTATAATAAGTCATTTAAACAATGCCTTCAAACGCAGAAGGCATTGTTTGATAATTTGTTACTCTGCTTCAACCCAAACGTTAGTGTCCGGTGTACAGAGGAATGTGTATTCAATGGCGTTTGCTGCAAAACCATGTACTCGTTGATTAAATGCAACCGTGGCAACTTGATGGAACAAAGGAATGTGAACATACTGACTAAACCAGATTTCCTGAACCTTTTGATAAAGTTTTGTCCTTTCTGCAATATTTGAACTCTTTCTTGCCTCTTCTAGCGCTTCATCAACCTCTTGATTATAAAATCTTGTTCCATTATAACTACTTGCATCGTTTTCCCAAGCACTAGTTTGAGAATGATGAATATCATAAATCAAGCCGTCAGGGTCTGTAAGCCAATTCCAACCCATCATATAAATACTTGCTTTTCCTGCGTCGATTAAAGGCAGGTAGGAAGCCCATTCAAGTGATTCAACATTTGCTTTTATTTTTATCGCTTGCAACTGTATTTGCATCAACTCGGCAACCTTTCTTCTATAGGTATCTTGCGGAGTATAAATGGTAATATCAAAACCGTTTGAATAACCTGCTTCTCGGAGCAATTTTGTAGCTTCGGATGGATTATAATTTAAAGCGTATTTTTCGGTTTCCGGGTTATATGCCCAAGACGAAGGCGATAAAGAACTTTTAGCACGAACTCCCGCTTGTCCGACAACAGTCTCTACTATTGCGTTCATATCTACACCATAATAAATGGCCTTTCTGATTTTGATATCGTTTACAGGATCATTTTCCACATTGAAAGCCAAATAATAATAATTAAGTGCTGGCTTTACATCAAGTACTAGATTTTTGTTTTTTTCAATTCTATTAAAGTCGTCAGGAAGGACTTTTGTTAAAAGGTCTACATCACCAGATTCAAGATTTACTAAAGCAACAGAAGGTTCTGGGATAGGTTTCATAATAACTTTTTTAAGATTTGGATATTTCATCCAATACGATTCATTTCTAGCTAACACCAACTGATTGTTTTTCTCCCATTTTTCAATCATGAAAGGCCCGGTACCTACGGGATTAAGACCATATGCAATGGGATCTTTTTCTCTGAGTTTTTTATTAACAATTGGTTGTGTATATACTCTTTCTAAAAATGCAGAGAAGGGATACTGAAGAGTGAATTTTATTGTTTTATCATCCACTTTTTCAATTTTTTCAATGACTTTGAGATTTTCATAATTAGGCGAGTTCGTTTCAGGGTCCATTACTGCTTCAAACGTATAAATAACATCATCAACAGTTAGAAGATCGCCATTATGGAATTTAATGTCATCTTTGATTGTGAAATACCAAGTTTTTGAATCTTCTGTTCTAAAATTTGCTAAAGAGGGAACGATCTCCAGATCCTTCGTAACGGAAACAAGGGAATCAAAAATCTGGGTATACATTTGGAAAGAAGCGTTGTCACCAACTACAACCGGATCTAAAGACCTGGCATCTTTTTCTACAGCAATTCTTAAAATGCCATCTTTGTTTACTCCTTCTGAAAAACATAAACCGGCAAAAACAAGAGCGACGAAAACCAACAATAACACTTTTTTCATTTTACATTACCTCCTTAAGTAAAATCGTTCATTAGTGAACGGATTAAAAATAATCTGAAAAACGACCGCCAAGCATTGCAATAGTTAAAATCATTTGGAAGATGTCAGTATAGTTTTCTGATTGATATGTTAAAGTTCTGCCATTTATTCTTTCTAAACCAGGGATTACACTAAGAGCATCTGCAATCACTGTATTTACGACATCGACTTCGAGTACAGTTGAAGGTTCTGGCTTCTTGATTTTAAAAAAGCCATCTTCTTGTAATTTTTTCAGTGCATAAGAAGTCATTTCTCGGTATTCTTTTTCAACGAGATCTGGATGGTACATTTTCGCTGAAAATCTTCCGATTCCTTCTTTTGTCCTTACAAAAGGAAAGTTCTCAGAATAGTAGCTTTTAACCTCTGATTCAAAAACATCATCACCAGAAATGAGAACCACCGGTACCTCATACAGACCGGCATACGTTGCGTTTATTTCCATTTCTCCCACAGGTACACCGTTAAGTCTTATATTGTAAATACATGATGCTGAGTAGGAATGATCCATTCCGCCCTTATAAGACCCGATACGGGCGTGATAGCCTATTAGGAAGATGGCTTGATAACTTTTGTCAAGTCCCTGCATCATATAAAACGGTCTTGGATAACCTCTTATGTAGGTGATCCTCGGATCGTTTAGGTCGGCATATGGGAGATTTTCCCCCCGAGAATGTGAATCGCATATTGTAATCTCTTCTATCAAAGAGTTAATCTGGCTCTTTTTAATTTCATCAACGATCCAACTAATTTCTTTATTGAGCCAATGATTATATGTATTATCTCTTGACATTTCACTCCACGAGGCAACACCTAAAACACCCTCCATATCAGTAGAAATAAAAATTTTCATGATTCAATCTCCTTTATAATAGGTTTCATAAGCTTCCAACTCGTTTTTGTATACTTGTGTTAAATAACTTTCTTTTTCTTCTTTTCCCATAAGAACAATCATTTGGAGAAGAACCTGGGATAATATGATAGGAGAAGATAAAGAATTTGACAAAACCGAAGACTCATTTTTACAAATAAAAGCACATTTACTTTCGATAAAAATTGGGCATTTTTTTGAATCTGTAAATAGAATTTGTTCACATTTCTTTTTTTTTACTACTTTAGAGACATAAAGAGATTCTTTGGAATAGGGTGGAAAAGAATAATTTATGACACAACTATCTTTTGTGACTTTATTCAACATAAAAACAAAATCAGATATTGCTCCATTTATTTTTAATACCGGCTTTTGGAGTAAATTGTTTAGACCATAGGATAATAGGCTGGATAAAAATTTACTTAACCCAAAACCGGAAACATAAATATCTTTTGCTGAATTTACTTTATTTATAAAATAAATTAAATTTTCTTGGGTTACTTCTTTTAAAGTATGTTTGATATTTCTGAATTCGTTTTGAGAGAAAATTTCAAATTGCCTTTCTTCTGTCAATTTATCTAATTTTGTAGCTTTTATCTTTTCGTAAGGATTTAATTTTTCTCTTATCTCATCTTGAATAGCTCGCTTCATTTCGTAAAAACCAGAAAATCCAATGATTTTTGAGAATCTTACAAGAGAAGCTCTACTAACACTAATTTTTTTTGATATTTCTTCGACGGTTGAAAGGCCAAATTCTTGCTTGCTATCCAATAGATAATTAGCAATCTTTTTATTGACGGGGGTCATTTCCTTTATGTGTTCTAATACAATTTCTGTAACCATGCAGTGTCACTCCTAAAATAAAATACAGGATACGTAATGATCTTTTGAAATCTCCTTTAATTCAGGAGAAACAGTTTTACATTCCTTCTTCCTCACTTCACATCTAGGTTCAAATCTGCACCCCTTCGGGATATTCATCGCTGAAGGAATTTCCCCTTGTAAATGTGATGTGGAGAATTCATTTTTCTCAAGCTTGGGTATTGATCCAAGTAAAACTTTTGTATAAGGGTGAAGAGGATTATTGTACAGTTCATTCGAATCAGCAAGTTCAACAACTCTACCAAGATACATAACCGCTATACGATCAGCAATAAATTTTACAACTCCCAGATCATGTGAAATAAATACGTATGACAATTTAAAAGCATCTTGAAGGTCACACATTAAATTAAGAATTTGTGATTGTATGGAAACATCCAAAGCTGAAACTGCTTCGTCTGCAACAACAACCTCTGGTTCAGTTGCCAATACCCTTGCAATCATAACTCTTTGTCTTTGTCCTCCGGAAAATTCACTAGGATATCTGTCATAATAATTCGACTGGAGTCCAACGTCTTCAAGTAGTTTTATGACTTTATCTTTACACTCTTTTTTTGTCTTTACAATGCCATGGACAATTAAGGGTTCTCCAATAATATTTCCTATAGTCATTCTGGGATTCAATGACGCATATGGATCCTGGAATATCATCTGCATTTTCTTTCGATAGGGTTTCATTTGCTTTTGACTTTTATTAGTGATCTCTTCATCTTTAAAATGAAGCGTACCAGAAGTGGGTTCAAGCAGCTTTAGCATGGTTCTTCCCAAAGTAGATTTTCCACAACCAGATTCACCTACTAATCCAAGCGTTTCTCCGTTTTTAAGTTTAAAACTGACATCATCAACAGCCCTTACCCATTTTTTTTCGCCTAAAAAAGCAGATTTTCCCGCAAAAAAGTGTTTTTTTAAGTGTTTCGCCTCAAAGACATTCATCAGATCACCATCATTCATTGTATAACCAACAAGCTACTTTAGTTTTCTTATTTAATTCCTTCAATACAGGATCCTGTTTTTCGCATATATCCATCTTCTTTTCACATCTTTCATTAAAAGGGCAACCATGAGGAATTTCGAATAACTCCGGTACTTTTCCGGGTAACGCATTTAAACGAAATCCCTTTTGATGGGGTAATTCAACTCTTGGAATCGAATTTATCAACCCTTTAGAGTAAGGGTGTTTCGGATTATGGATTAACTCATCGACAACGGTTTCTTCGACGATTTTTCCGGCGTACATAACGTACACTTTTTCTGCGACCTCAGAGATAACTCCTAAATCGTGAGTTATCAAGAGCACGGACATGCCATAGCCATCTCTTGCGTCTTTAAGTAACTTTAGAATTTGCGATTGAATCGTTACATCCAGAGCGGTGGTTGGTTCATCAGCAATTAATAGTTTCGAATTACTTATCAAGGCCATTGCGATCATTATTCTTTGTCTTAACCCCCCAGATAGTTGATGGGGAAAAACCGAATACCTTCTTTCTGCATCAGGAATCCCAACAGATTTAAAAACCTCAATAACTTGTTTTTTAACTTCCTTCCTTGGTATTTTTTTGTGAGTTAACACAACTTCTGCTACCTGTTCGCCTACTCGAAACACCGGGTTCAAAGAGGTCATGGGTTCTTGGAAAATCATTGATATTTCATTTCCTCTTATTTGCCTGATACCCTCATTTGTCAAATCATTTAGCCTTTTACCCTTAAAAATGAAATCTCCATTCGGTATTAATGCAGGTGGTGTCTTTAATAAGCGAAGTATTGAGCGGGCTGAAATACTTTTACCACACCCGGATTCGCCCACTAAGCCGACAATTTCTCCTTCTTTTATATCAAAATCAATATTTCTAACAGCTTTTAACTCACCAAAGAATGTGTTGAAATGGATTGAAAGGTTTTTTACCTTAAGTAACTCACTCATTAAAAGTACCTCTCTGAACAATAAGTTTCTTCATTATATCATTTTTGAATATTTATTTCAAGCGGTGTTTTTTTTCCTAAATAATCCATGTGTTAGTGTTATAATTCACCCGGTAAGAGAAATTTGATGAACTGATGAGGAGTGAGAAAATGCGTAAAATTACTTTATGCGTTGGACTTATGATCGTGTTTATGATGAGTGCTTATGCCTTTAAGGTAGCATTAATGATTACCGGTGAGGTTGGGGGTAATCCAATCTATGAGATGATGGTGGCCGGGGCGAAAAGAAGCGGTCAGGTCAACGGATATGAAGTGAAGGTTGTTGAGGGAGGGTACAATGCCGCTAAATGGGAACAGACGTTGATCGGGCTGGTCGCTACCATGCAGTATGATGTGGTCGTCACCTTTACCGAGGGAATGCCTCAATCGGTATCGAAAACGGCCAAGATGTTTCCTTCCCAGAGATTGATTTTAGTGGATGGACTCGCACCTGAAATGGAAAATGTTTTTTCTTTGGGGTTCAAAGATGAGGAAATGTCCTATTTAGCGGGCTATTTTGCCTCTCTTGTGACTCTTTCGGATATGAGCAATGCCAATAGCCAGCAAAAAGTGGCGTTAGTGGCAGGTGATATTTACCCTGCCATGACGAATAAAATGAAACCGGCTTTTGAAAAAGGGGTTTCTGATTGCCATGAGGAGGTGGAAACCTTCTTTAGTGTTGCGGGGAGTTGGTCCGATCCCGGAAAGGGTAAAGATATCGCAGCTGCTTTGTTTTCTCAAGGCGTAGACGTTGTATATGGTATAGCCGGCGGAACTTCAGCAGGAATTATTCAGGAGGCTGCTGCTCAAAACCGAT
>CAYYNI010000081.1:0-9129 GCA_964472765.1 uncultured Thermotogaceae bacterium
TCGTTGATGGTATATGCCGTGTCAGTAGCCTTTAAGGCTTCGATCAATCCCTGAGTTGCTGTGTCCCATTGTTCTTGTGTACCCATGGAGTTTTCCGGTCTGGTGCTCAGTTCAACTTCGTAGTCAAATCCAAAGAGTTTGTACATCTTATCCACCAGTTTGACCACGCCAATCAGTTCCGGTACGATTTGTTCGGGCGTTATGAATAGATGTGCATCGTCTTGAGTAAAGGCTCTGACTCTGAAAAGCCCGTGAAGTACACCGCTCATTTCGTACCGGTGTACCTTTCCAAATTCAGCCATTCGCCATGGAAGCTGTCGATAACTGATGGCATCTTTTTTATACATGATGATGTGGCCGGGGCAGTTCATCGGTTTGACTGCATAATGCTGTTCATCTTTTTCGATGAAATACATATTTTCACGGTAATGATCCCAATGACCGGATTGTTTCCACAAATCCTGGTGCATGATCAGGGGTGTCATCACTTCCACATAACCTGCTTCTTTGTGGAATTTTCGCCACATTTCCATCAACTGAAGCAGAGAGGTCGCACCTTTTGGCAAGAAGAATGGCATACCAGCGGCAGCATCATCCATGATAAACAGATCAAGTTGCGGTCCCAATTTTCGATGGTCCCTTTTTTTGGCCTCTTCAATGAATTTCAAATACTGTTCCAGTTCTTCGTCGTTTGGAAAGGCCGTGGCGTAGATTCTTTGTAACATGGGATTGTGTTCATCTCCCCGCCAATAGGCTCCGGCCAATGATAGCAGTTTGAAACTTTTGATTTTTCCAGTGGATGGTAAATGAGGTCCCCTGCATAAATCCACAAAGTCATCTTGTTTGTAAAAACTGATAGCTTCTGTTTCAGGAAGATCTTTAATGAGCTCCACTTTATAATGCTGTCCGGTTTCTTCCATCAATTTCAAAGCTTCTTGTCTGGGTAATTCAAACCGGCTGATGGGATAGTTGGCCTTGATGATCTTTTTCATTTCTTTTTCGATTTTGGGAAGATCTTCTTCGGTAATCTGTCCATCTTTTATTTCAATATCGTAATAAAATCCATTTTCAATGGTCGGTCCGATTCCCAATGCTACCCGATCCGGCCCGAACAGTCGGGTGACAGCCTGTGCCATGATGTGTGCCAGAGTGTGTCGGTAAATACCTTTGGCCTCTTCATCTTCCTTTTTAATCAATTTTAAGTTGACTATCCCATCATCGGCTTGTTTTAACGGTGTTGAAAGATCCACTATCTTTCCATTGTAAGTAGCACCAATCACCGCTTTAGCAAGACCTTCGGAAATATCTTTGGCGATATCATAGGCCGTCAGTTCTTCTGAGAATTCCCTTTTTGTGTTGTCGGGAAAAACAACGTTGATTTGTTTAGACATAATGTCCACCTCCACGACTCTCATACGATTGAGAATCTAATTTTTTATACCGTATTTTAACATATGTTCCGTCTGAAACGGTAATTAAAATTGAATTTTCAAGTAATCTTTTGACCTCTCATTATCATCGCTTTACTAGTGATTGAAGAATCCAGAGAAAAGACCCAAAAAATAAAGATAAGGAGCGTTTTTGTGTTATAATTAGGAATAATATGGGGAGAGGGTGCATATATTGCCTTTACAAAGTATGACCGGTTACGCCAGGGTGATTAGGACTTCCAAGCTTGCTCAGTATCAGATTGAATTGAGGTCGGTCAATTCAAAAAACTTAAATTTGAATATTCGATTGCCGAGGTTGTATGCCTTTTTGGAGACCGAAATTCACAAAATTCTGTCTCAGGAAATTAAGAGGGGCAAAGTCGATTTTTCCATCAATATTAAAATCATCTCAGACGAATTGAGTTCTATTGATATTAACGAGGAAATGGCGAGAGAATATTATCATTCGCTGGATGAGCTGCGCAAGAGCATGGGATTGTTACAACCTCTTTCATTCGATGTGATCCTGTCGAATCAGGACATTATTACTCAATCGTTCAATGAAGACAGTGAACGGAGGATATTGGAAGATTTACAACCTATTTTATCCGAAGTTTTGGAGCAATTGAAACAAATGCGCATGAACGAAGGCAAAAACTTGGAAATGGAGCTTTTAGGATACCTAGATCAGATTCAACGGATCAATTCCGAGATCGAACAAGAAGCCGGCACCTTAAAACAATACTACAGAGATCGTTTAAAAGAAAACCTTGAGGAATTTTTAATTGAGATCGATAAAAATTATGCCGAAGAAAGGCTTGAATACGAGTTGGCACTCCTTGCCGAAAGAGCCGATATCAACGAGGAAATAGACCGAATAAAAAGTCACTGTTCTCAGATGCGTGAACTTGTTCAAACCGGCGATGAAAATGACACAGTAGGGACCAAGTTGGTTTTTTATTGTCAAGAATTGGGAAGGGAATTTAACACCATCGGCTCCAAAAACCGCTTGAAATCCATTTCAAATTTGGTAATTGATGCAAAATCCATTGTCAATAGTGTGAAAGAACAAGTCTATAACATCCAGTAATAAAAACAAACCGGAGGTGTTTTCATGTACGGTATCATCAATATTGGTTTCGGAAATATTATCGTGGGTGATCGTGTGATAGCGATTGTTAATCCGGAATCCGCCCCAATGAAACGATTGAAGGAACAGGCCAAGACGGATGGTAAACTGATTGACGCCACTTACGGCAGAAAAACGAGGGCTATTGTCGTGACAGATTCCAATCATGTTATACTAAGTGCGATTCAACCCGAAACGATTGCTTTGAGATTTAAACAAGGCTTCGAAGATTTGGAAAAGATTGTCAACGATATTCGAATTACAAAATCTTAAGAAAAAAGGAAATCCATATGAGCAACAATTTGCTATTTGTCGTTACAGGACCTTCCGGTGCCGGTAAAACAACCTTGATTAAGCAATTGATGGAAAAGAATCCTGATCTTCATTTTTCAGTTTCCTTCACCACACGTCCCGCCAGAAAAAATGAAATAGATGGCAAAGATTATTGGTTTGTCAGTGAAGAGGCCTTTTTTGAAAAAGTCAAATCAAGTGACCTCCTTGAATACGCCTTTGTGCACGGTTATTATTACGGAACATCGAAGGAATATGTGGAGAATCAATTAAAACACTCAGATATTTTATTAGACATAGATGTTCAAGGAGCACATAACGTCAAAAAAGCCATTTGTGATGCCGTCGTTTGTTTTGTTGCCCCTCCTGGTTATGAAGAATTGAAGAATCGATTGGTGAAACGGGCAACTGAGTCGGAACAGGATTTGAGGAAACGCTTAAATGATGCACTAGATGAATTAAAAACCATTGAACATTTTGATTATTTAGTGATCAATCGTGAAAGGGAAATAGCTTCAAAGGAATTAATGGCCATATACCTGGCAGAAAATTTAAGGGTGCATAGACAACTTGATAAAATACAGACTTTCAAGAATATCTATGAGGGAGGATTATAAATGTCAAATGTAGGTTTCAATTACGATGAATTGTTAAAAAAGATTCCATACAAGTACGCCATTCCTATATTAATCGGTAAAAGGGCGGAAAGGCTGAAAGAGGAAAAACTCCTTAGGGAGAATCATGCCGAACTGGCTGAACTTGTAACTGAGGCAGCACGGGAATTAACTGAAGGCAAGATTAAAATGAAAAACGAAGATATGATGAAACTCTTAAAACCTGAAGTGAAATAGAATCGGAAATGGGAATTAAAAAAAAGATCGTTGTATTTTTTTTGCTGATTAGGTTTCTAACGGTCTCTTTTTCATATTCAATGCAGGTATTTCCTGAAAATAAAGAGCCAGGAGCTTATTTGTATTGTCTGATGGATACCTATTATGCAACTATTGCATCAGCAAACGTTTTTATTACAGGTAAAGATTTGTTTTTTACTCTCGATACTTTTGTAGCCGGCTCGAAAGTGATTTCAGGCGCTTATATTCCATCTAAAGAGATCATAGACTTTATGGAGTATGACATTCATTGTAACATACAACTGTCCGGTGGAACCGAATATTATACTGAAAAGCTTCTTGGAATTAAGGGTTTTTTGATGCCTTTGTATCCACCGAAGATTCCTTTTGAGTCCCGAATAATTGCCAATCATCAGGTGCTTCAAGGAGAATACCTTTATCAGCTTGCTTCTGAATATGGTGTTGAACGGGCCG
This sequence comes from uncultured Thermotogaceae bacterium, assembly GCA_964472765.1. Classification (GTDB taxonomy): domain Bacteria; phylum Thermotogota; class Thermotogae; order MWEM01; family MWEM01; genus JASUTC01. The sequence continues at coordinate 4,176 of CAYYNI010000081.1, forward strand.
ATCTTGAGATACTGAATGAAGATTCCACTACCGGCTTGCATGCGGGAGATCAATTGAAAATTGGCAGTGTTGTCTTCGAAGAAAGCCCCTATGAAATAGAAATTTCGTTAGATAAATGTCAACTGACGCTGTACTATGACGGCGCTAAACTGTTATCATTTCCCGTAGCAGTGGGAAGGGGAGTGAGTACCCCTCCCGGTATCTATTCTGTAAAAAGAAAAGTCGAAGACCCAGCCTTGTACTGGGAAGGAGAGACAATTCAGCCACTTTCACCTATTAACGGGTTGGGAAAGTGGTGGTTGGAATTGAGTAACCCCCAGTATGGGATCCACGGAACCAATAAACCATGGGAAATTGGCAAGAGGATTTCTCATGGATGTATCCGGATGTTTAACGAAGATGTGACACTACTTCAGAGTTTAATTCCAATTGGAACACGTGTAATCATCCGATAAGAATGAGCTGCTATAGAATTCTTTTTGTTTTCCATCTTTCCCACCCTCTGTGGGATGGGGTACTAAAGAGGTCTTTTTTTGATTAAGAAAAAAATCCTTATTGTAGACGATTCACCGGTTACTTTACTGATATTAAAAAAATATCTGGAAACAGAATACGATGTGATTAACGCTCAGAATGCTGATGATGCGATTCGAGAGATGAATGCCAATGATCCGGATTTATTCATTTTGGATATTATGATGCCGGGAATGGATGGATTTGCATTATGCGACATGATCAAAAATAGGGATCATGAGGCGTTTATCCCTATTATCATCATCAGCGCATTAGAAGACAACGAATCCAAACTTAAGGGGTTGGAATCCGGTGCAGATGAATTTATAACCAAACCAGTCAATCAATTTGAATTAACAATGCGTGTGAAAACCCTTATAAAGATCAAAGACTTATACGATAAGCTAAATGCACGTGAGAAATTGTTTAAAGCCGTTTTCAACAACCTCAACAGCGGAATTATCGTTACCGACAAAGCAGGACATCGCCTTGAAGTCAATGACAAGGCAGTGGAATTGTTGGGTTATACAAAAGAGGAAATGAAAACTTACAGTGAAGATTCCCCTCAAAATTTGGATATCAATCAATCAGAAGGTGTTTTTCAGCAAATGGTTTCCGGTGAAATAGATGCCCACGAAAGAGAGAGTTTGCTTTCGAGAAAAGACGGTTCGCAATTTTGGGCGAGACATTCAATAACATCTATAGAAGATAACAACGGAAATCCCGAAAAGATTATCAGCATGTTCACCGACATTACAGAGACCAAGCTTGTTCAAAGCCGACTTGCCAATTATGCCACTCTTCTTAAGAAACTGATTGAAGCCATTCCTATGCCCATGTATGTCAAGGATATCGATGGCGTGTTTATCGAATGCAATGAAAGGTTCTGTAAGTTGGCCAATCAGCCCAGAAAAGAAATCATCGGAAAAAAATTGTATTCATTTTTTGATAAAAGAGCAATCAAAGAGATTAAAAAAGCTGAGATGGCACTCCTTAAAGACGGTGGACACCGGGAATTTGAATTAGCCTTAACGGATGCACAGGGAAACAAAAAGGAATTTGCCTTTTACAAAGAAACCTTTTCAACCAGTAATGAAATTGCAGGACTTATTTGTATCATGGTGGACATAACCATGAAAAATCTCCTGGAAGACCGCTTGAGAGAGGCTAATCAAGTCCTTAGGGAGCAGGCTATCCGAGATGGTTTAACCGGCTTATACAATCACAAAAAGAGTTTAGAATTGCTTGAAGATGAAATAAAGCGTTCCAAGCGGTATTCAAATCCTCTGTCCGTTCTGATGATGGATATCGATTACTTTAAAACGGTCAACGATCAATATGGGCATCAAACCGGAGATGATGTTTTGGTAACTGTTTCTGAAATTATTCAGAGTAATATTAGGGAAACCGATATTGCAGGAAGATACGGCGGAGAAGAATTTTTAATTATCTTTCCTCATACAAATTGTGAAGAATCATTTAATACGGCATTAAGAATCAACAAAAGCCTTAAAGAATACCAGTTCAAAGAAGGTTTCAGATTAACGATCAGTGGCGGATTATCTGAATGGCGGGGTGAAAATGCAGCTCAGCTAATTCAGAAGGCGGATAAACTACTATACAAAGCAAAAAATGGAGGTAGAGACAGAATTGAAGCAGTTGGAAAGACTTAGAAAATTCAGCGTTTCAGACTTTTTTGACTTCAGGGGGAACAACACTTCTTTAAGAACCGAAATTCTTGCAGGTATCACAACCTTTTTGGCAACCATGTATATCATCATCGTTAATCCAATGATCATTAGCAACACTGGGATGAGTTTTTCCGGTGTATTGACCGCTACAGTTCTTGTGTCGGCCTTTAGCAGCATAATGATGGGTATTTATGCCAAAAACCCCATCGTGCTAGCTCCCGGTATGGGTATCAATACCTTTTTTGCCTATTCTCTTGTCATAGGAATGAATGTAAAATGGGAAGTGGCTTTGGGAGTTGTTTTTTGGTCCGGTGTTATATTCTTGATCTTATCAATACTCAATATCCGAAATGCCATTGTCAACGCCATTCCAACAAGTCAAAAGCAAGCGGTGGCGGTTGGCATTGGTTTGTTTATCGCAATAAATGGCTTTATTGAATCAGGGTTTATTGTTTCTCATCCGGATACGGTATTAGGGCCGCCGGCGGTGAACCCTTTAACCATTACCTTTTTAGTAGGACTGATTATCACTGCTATTTTACTTGTCAAACAAATCAAGGGGGCTCTTATCCTTGGCATTGCCATCACGACCATTATTTCCATACCTATCGGTCGATGGTATTACGATGCAACTTTGTCCGGTAATCCCTTTTCAACTGTTGTAAGCTGGCAGGGATTTTGGGCAAAACCAGATTTCAGTTTGTTTTTTTCCCTTGATTTAATAGGCTCTTTAAAATTTTCTCTGTTACCGGCCATGTTTTCGTTTATTTTTGTGGATATGATTGATTCATTATCCACTTTTATCGGAGTGGCAGAGGCTTCCGGCTTAAAAGACAAGAACGGCAAGCCGAGAAATCTTAAACAATCGCTGATTGTAGATGCCATTTCATCGTTGATGTCAGGGCTATTTGGCACCAGTTCGGGTTCGAGCTATATCGAATCGGCAACAGGTATTGCACAAGGTGGTAGAACAGGTATGACCGCTGTTGTTGCCGGACTATTGTTTTTACCCTTTATGTTTTTTTCTCCCTTGTTATCCATCGTTCCTTCGGTGGCAACCGCTCCGGCTTTGATTGTGGTGGGGATTTTTATGATTACCCCCATATTAAAAATCAATTGGCTTGATTACGAAGAAGCTATACCGGCCTTTTTGAGCATCATTCTGATTCCGCTTACCTTTTCGATCAATCAGGGAATCAGTTGGGGATTATTAAGTTGGACTATTTTAAAACTGTTTGTTGGAAAAGCCCGTGAAATAACCCCCATGTTAATCATTTTGGACTTCTTTGCGATTATCGTGCTGATTATTGAGTAGTTTAATTATAAGCCAGGCGGGTCGCTTCATCGCAAAGAACGCCGGCGATTTTTTCTTGCCAATGGTTTGATTTCCATGTTCCAAGGGCGGTATGAGTGATAAAGTAACTTTGCGGGATGGGGTGGGTTCCTAATACGACCTTCATCCCGTATTTTTCTTCGATAAACCGCTTAAAATAATCAATGTTTTGGCAAGGTGGATAACCGACCAGCATACCCGTGGCAAAGTGAATTACATCCACCCCGTTCTTTTTCATTTCAGCAGGAACATATTCGATGTTTCCTCCCGGGCAGCCGCCGCATGTTGTATACGCTCCAACCTCAACTTCCATGCCTTTATAGATACTGAAAGCCCCTTCTCTGTTCAGCAGCGAGCGGAAACATTTTCCACCGCCGCATGTGTGATAACGATTGCAAATGATGATGCCAATTTTTACTTTTTCCATTTTTTCATCCCCCATTTATAAAAATCATAAAAGTGTTCGTATACCGAATTATATCATTTTTCTTCCAATTTCCATTCAAACGCTCCGGTTTGTTCCGAAGCGATTCTGATAGTATCTCCCGGATGCAAAGCTCCCACGCCTTCCGGTGTTCCCGTGTAGATCAGATCACCCGGCATCAATTCCCAATAATGCAATATTTCTTCAATAATATCTGCAAATGAAAAAATCATGTCCTTCACTTTCCCATGCTGCCTTTTTTCATTGTTGACATAACATTTGAACTCCAAATTGTCAATTTCGTGAACATTCTCCAAAGGCACAATGTCGCCAATAGGCGTGCTGTAATCAAAGGCTTTGGATTTTTCCCATGGCAACCCCTTATTCTTAAGCTGTGTTTGAAGATCTCTTAGTGTTAAATCCAGCCCTAAGGTGTAACCGGCGACCAAGTTTTCTATCTTGTCAGTTTTTATACTGCTGTTTTTTTGCCCGATTAACAGCACCAATTCAGCTTCGTAGTGAATTTGTTCGGTTTGAACAAAATGCGGAATAGATTTTCGTTGCGGTCTTACCAAACAAGTAACGGGTTTGATAAAAATGACCGGTGTTTGAGGAACCTGGTTGTTCAACTCTTTTGCGTGATTGATGTAATTTCGGCCTACACAAAAAATCCTGTTGAACTGTTGCGTTTCAAAGACCATGCGTGTTCTCCTCAGGGATGATGATGGCAAACCGGCATCGATCACTTCCTGTTAAACAACTTTCGATCATTTCAACGTTCAATTCTTGTGAATAAAAATGTTCAAAAGGCGCTTTGGCAAAACCACCACTACAATAACACCAATCGGGATCTATGTCTGAAAAGTTATGCTGTAAATGATTCCGAACAAAGGGACAGTGACAAGCCAAAAAGCGTTTTCGTGTATCATCTTTTTCCTGAATATACTCTGCGGGATTATAGGGGATCTTGGTGATATATATTTTGTTGTTTTG
>CAYYNI010000082.1:0-9032 GCA_964472765.1 uncultured Thermotogaceae bacterium
CGGAAAAATTAACTTACCAATACTCCTTGTATATCAAAGAAAAAATAGATGGCGAAGATGAGAAAGACACCCTTTATTTGAAAGGAACTTCTGAAATAGGCGGGTTGTTCCTGGAATCCAAGCGATTTCAAGAGGGTGAATACCAGATCAAAGTAGCCGCAGTGAATGAATTTGGGCTGGTCGATGAGACTCCCGCCGAAGGAACCTTCAGAGTAGATTTAACGCCACCTCAAACTCCGGAAATTGATTATCAAATCATTGCCGGTGAAGTTTTGCTGCAATTTTCTGCTGATAATACAGAAGATGTTGCAGGCTATGAAATGGTCCTAACCAACACCGTTGATTCAAAAGCTTTTTCCAGTACACAAAATATGTTCACCTTCAAAGCAAATAAAGGAGATCATTACGATATTTCGGTACTGTCCTATGACAATGCCGGAAACAGCTCTGATAAAGCAAATTTGCTCATTGACACCACTATTGATGAAGCGCCGTATTTAGAAACACAACTTCCGGATTTTTTGGGTGCAAATGATACCATTGTCCCCCTTTCTTTTTACGATGATTGGGCAAAATCCAATGAGATTACCGTTCAGGCAACATTCAACGGCAAAAGAGCAGAATTGCAGGAAGAAGGACTTGAAGTTGATGTGTCGGTGATGAATGAGGGTACTCATACCTTGGCGATTGTTTTGAAAGATAATCAGGAAAACCTTCGGGAAATCAATCAGGAAATCTTTGTCGATCTTACACCGCCTCAAATCCCTTATGATTGTCAGTTTAAAGAGGAGAACGGGGTTTATGCCATCAGTTGGGATGGCCAGGTGGAGGACGGTGAAACCTTTAAGGTTTATGGCTTCAATCAGGAAGAGGATAAGGTTCTGTTGGACAGCGTAGAAGATAAGTTGTACAAAACACCGGAAAGGTATTTGCATTATGTCATTACATCGGTTGATAAAGCGGGAAATGAAAGTTCTCCCTCTTATCCGGTACGAACGTATAACGAACAATACCGCCCGGTAACGTCTTCCGATTTGGGGGAAATTCGTGAAAACACCTTGCTTACATCGCTTTATTCTCCGTATATTGTGGATAAGCCGGTCATCATTCCAGCCGATATTTTATTGGGTATTGAGAAAGGTGTGGAGTTGGTTTTGACTGAAAAAGGTTGTTTCGAAGTAGCCGGCCAAATACTCAGTATCCCCTCCAAATCCTCCAAAGAAAGAATTTTTACCTTGGCATTTGGCGGTTCAGAAAACAATCCAACAGATTCACCGATCATCAGGATTAACGGTGGGTCAGTCTGGTTGAATGAATCTCAAATCATCGGTGACAACACCTCAAGAATTCTGTTTGAGATTAATAACGGCGGAGAATTTAGGGCACAACAAATATCAATCACAGGCGTTCATACGATTATTAACAGTGTGGATTCGGATACGATCGTTTTGGATGACAGTATGATCAACGGTGTTAATCTTGCTGTTGGGGTCAGTGCAAAGTCTTTTAGGTTAAGCCATTCTCAACTGAAAGTTGAAAACGGTATCGATCTAACGAACATTCAACAATTAGAACTAAACCAATGTATGATAGAAGCAGCACAAACGGCACTTAATTTAAACGGTTTTACCAATGCCGTTGTAAATGACAGCACCTTAATCGGTAGAAATACCCTGGTAATCAACAAACTCTCGGCTGTGGATGCCAAATCGGTCAATGTATTTGCATTGGAAGACGCCATCAGTATAAGAGGGGCTTCGACGTTAAATCTTAGAGAGGCTACTGTCTCAGCTTCAAAAACCGCTCTTTTTGTCGATAGAAGTGCTTATTTATGTGCCATCGAAAGCGTGATCAGAGATTCTGAGGTGGGCCTGAACACGCTAAATCCCAACATATATTTCAACCAAATTATTCTAAGCGGTAACCGTTATGGAATCATGGGGAAAGCCAATCCCCATTGGTTGGAAAACGGATTTGAATTCATTGACAACGAAGAGGATTATTACGATTAACGCACATGTCCTTTAATCGAATGAGTGAAGCATTCGTCGCTTTTCAAGCTTGCCTTAAAGACTATCCCATCAAAACAGTATCTCCACACGAATCAAACCGGGTAAACCACGCCTCAGTCTTATTGTTATGGAACAGTCAGCCGCCAAATCGAGTTAAAAGGTTTATGGAAATCGGTTGCGGTTCCGGGTTTGTTTCCTTTGGGTTGGCTAAACTTTACGGGTTAAAAGGAACCGGAATGGATATTCAATCTCAGTTGCAACAAGCATTTGAACAAGGGGCGAAAATAAACGAAGTCAGTGAAAAAGTGGAATTTTTGAATTTGGATACCGCTCAAATCAGAAATGTACTTTCTCCGGAGGGATATGATTTGTGTGCTTTCAACCCCCCTCATTATATTTCAGGCAGGGGTGAAAGGGTTTACGATCAAATCAGGGAATTATCCAGAACGGCCAACGAGAAGATCTACGAGCAATTTGCAGATGGGGTTTCTTATTTACTTAAAACCAAAGGGATCTTTTCATGTGTTCTTTCTCCACACAATCTGGAGGATTGGATGCAGGCTTTCGAGCATCACAATCTTTTTGTAAAAACCCTCACACCGGTATACGGCAATCCGGACAACGATGCTCAGCTGGTTCTCATCCGGGGGATCAAAAATTCAAAAAGCAGCTTTGTCAAACTGACGCCGGCTGTGTTTTTACAGTCGCTTCTTCCTTTTCCAACCGATTCCAAAAGATCCTGATAAAGGCTTGAATGAGAACTTGTTCATCCACCAAATCGGCAAAACGATCCTGAAAAACCAGCTCTGTGATTTTTTTTGTCTCGTCTTTTAGTTTCTCCTTCAAAATCCGTTCAAATTCCTCATATTCAATAGCGTCCATCCAGTTAAAAAATTCTTCCATTTCTATTTCCTGAAGGGATTTAAACCACAAACACCGCCAATCATATTTTACCGCTTGCACACAGTCAAAAAATGCATTGATAAAAAAGCTATACAGCATATTCTTGAGCTCACCGGCATAAGTAAATACTTTGTAGTCGATACTCCTTTTGCGGGAAACTTTTTGAACTCTGAAGGGATTATCCTCCGACACCGTTGAAACAAGCTTATCAACAGACTCCAGCAAGGCATCCATAACCTCGTTATCCAAGTGGATGTTTTCCGGAAATTGCGGATTGAGTACAAATCGTTTGGCGGCATCAGCAAAGCGCCCGGCGATACCGACCCCTTTACCCAGCCACATCGGTTTAACCCCTTTTTCAGCTGGAATCACTTGAAGGATTCGTTTAAACGGATCGGATTGAATGACTTTCCAGGCCATTCCGGCCAGGATAAATCGTTGAGAGAACTCCGCCCCTTCCAGTTTTTTCTGGGAAGAGAGGGTGGCGTAATGAATTTGGCCGATTTCCTTTTTTCCGTGCATGACCTTATAGGTTTTACCCGCATCAAACACACTGACAAATTCCCCCATTCCCGTTGAGCTGAACAGGTTGTTTCCAAGAGAGCCCATACGGATCTCATCACCCCGGATGCTCAGATACCCGTTTTTGTGAAGTGCCTGAAGCAGCGCATGCAGATCCTGCGGGGTGATATTTTTAAAACTATAGGCATTTTTTAATACTGTCAAATCGCTGAATCGAATGCAACCCTGGGAAAGGGCCATGGAAATGATCTGATGGGCCAGGATTTGCGGATAAAAATCGATCATGTCGATGGGTTCAACGGTATTGTCCATAAGCAGCTGAATGTTGGCAAACAGATGCAGGTGTTCGTTTAACAGCTTTTGTTCATTCTCCAATTCTGTATTCACATAAATCAAAGACTTGGCTATCCCTGTTTTTCTACCCGCCCTTCCCAGACGCTGCATAAAAGAAGCCGCTGACTTCGGAACTGAGTAAAAAAAGACATAAGCCACATCTCCGATATCGATTCCCATTTCAAGTGTAGTGGTGGCGATCATCAACTTATAATCCGGATGGTTCTTGAACGTATCCTCCGTTTCCTCTCGCAGAAACTTCCCGATGGAGCCGTGATGCAGCAGGGCTCTGATACCCTTTCGGGTGAAAAAATGATTCAGTATTTCCGCCTCCTGTTTGCTGGCGGTGAAAACGATTCCCTTGCCTTGGGTAGAGAGCATCCGTTCAACATCAGAGAGTAGAATTTCCAGATTCTTATTGCGAATCATCAGCATTTTTTTACCGCTTTTTGAATCGTCAATGTGAACGGTTTCCCTGTCACTGCCACCCCTAATCCATTGCAGTACCTCATCCGGGTTGCCGATGGTTGCGCTCATGGCGATCTTTTGAACGTCGTATTGGCTAATGGCGTTAAGCCTTTCGATTAAGGAAGCTAACTGTGCGCCTCTGGGTCCGTTGATCAGAGCGTGTAACTCGTCAATCAGGACAAACCTGAGATTTTGAAAAAAACGGTGATGATCGATCTTCCCGGAAATTAACATCCCTTCAAGCGATTCGGGAGTGGTGACAATAATGGAAGCGGATTGTAAAGCATCCCGCTTCTCACCGGCTGAAACATCCCCATGCCAGCAGAAAGTGGTCAGCCTCGTTCTTGCGGTCAGCTTTTTGATCCTTGCATAGATATCGTTGATCAAGGCCTTCAAAGGGGCACAATAAATCATAACAGGCGTTTGGGAATTGCAAAGTTTTTCATCATTCATCAACACCGATAAAACAGGCAATAGTGCGGCTTCTGTTTTACCTGAAGCGGTACCGGCAGTCAATAAGGCGTTTTTACCTTGTACGATATCATCATAAGCCTTATTTTGAAGTTCACGTAACCCCCTCCAACCCATGTCCTTAAAGAGTGTTTTGCCAATATTGTGATCAACGGATGATGTCATGATTAATCAACCTCCAACGGCTCAAGATAAACGGTTATGTTCTCCACTTCGCCAATAGGTGTTTCAGGAGCGGGTTCCTGTTTAACGACTAACCCTTCCCCAATGATTATCAAACGATCCGGTTCAATAGAAAGGGTTTGAAGCACATCGTAAACATCCTTTTTTGAAAAATAGGTCAAATCAGGAAATTTCCATGGTTGTACGAGAATGTTCTCCGTATTCTTCTTTTCCGGCCTTGTAATAATGGCAACAATTGCCTCAACAATCTCTTTGAATGCGGGGGCAGCCACATCACCTCCGTAATACACTTCTCCGATTGGTTCATCGAGGGAGACCAATAGGGTATAAATCGGATCATTTGCAGGGAAATAACCGACAAAACTGGATGTATAGAGTTCATGGGAATAACCGATTCCGGGGATGGCTTTTTGGGCCGTTCCGGTTTTTGCAGCAATGGCCAGGCCTTTTACCTTTGCCAGTTGACCCGATCCCGATGCCACAGTTTCAATCATCATATCGGTGATTTGGCCAGCCACATCTGATTGGTACACCCGATGAGTGTTCTCGTCGTTTCGCCTTTCTTGTAAAATGGTAGGGGCTATATAGACGCCATCATTTGCCAAGGTGTTGATGGCGCAGATGAGTTGCATGGCGGTCACCGCTATCCCCTGCCCGATAGACATTTGAATGCCGGTAAGCATATTCCAGGTGTTGGGATCGTGCAGGATGCCGCTGACTTCACCGGGCATTTCGATGCCAGTTTGCCGGCCAAAACCCAATTCTTTAAACTCATCATAGAATGCCCAATTCCCCATCTGTTCCAGGAACTTCAAGGCGATTTCAATGGTTGCGACGTTACAGGAATGGGCCAGGGCATCTTTGGTGTTAATCTCTCCGTGGACATGCGTATCATTTATAATCGTGGGTAAAGACGGATAAGGCTTGATCTTTCCCTTGCAAAGAAAAGTATCGTCGGGGGTGATCAAGTGGTATTTTAAAGCAGAGGCAAAAGTGAACGGTTTCATGGCTGATCCGGGTTCAAAAATACTCATAATGGGTGCTTCCCAACCAAGGGTGCTGTACATGGCGGCAATTTTACCTGTCTTGGTTTCCATGAGAATAGCCTGGGCTGATTTGGCGTTAAACGCCTCACAAGCTTTCACTAAAGATTCTTGAAGGATATCCTGCAGTCGCAAGTCAATAGAAAGGGTTATCGGCTTACCGTCTATGGGTTCTCGGATGCCGGTAATATCCCCCAGGCGATTATAGCGATCGAAGCGTTCATAACTGATTTCGCCGGCACTGATGGGGGAAAGGTGTTGGTCAAATTGCTTCTCAATACCGTTCATCCCACTTCCAAAGGCATCCGTTTGGCCAATGATCTGGCGCATGATTGGGTACAAAATGGTGCGCTTGCTAACCGTGTCAACGGAGACAAAAATGGAAAGTGGCTTATCAATCTGTAACGGTTCCATTTCACTGGAGCCGATTCGGATGATCCCGGAGGTATCAAGTTTCTTTTTCATTTCATCTACAGGTATAGCAAACGTGTCCTCTATTTGCTTGAGGACTGCTTCTTCACTGGTTCTGCCTATTTCAAGAACACGTTTAAAATACGGAACATCGAAGTAATAATAAACTCGCTGATGATTGTTCACCAAAGGAATACCGTTGGAATCGTAAATGATACCTCTGGAGGGATAAATCGAAAACTTCCTTTCAGACAAAGAACGCTGACCTTCTCCCGTAGAAGAAAGATACAACCCCCTAACCAAAAGAACAACAAACAGTATTAAAAAGAAGAATGTAAGGAAACGGACACGCTTTTCATTCACTTTTCAGCTTTCTTCTGATTCAAGATTATTTTGTCACTGAAGGCGGCAATTTTCTCGTTGTAATCGATGATTTGCGCATTGATCCTGTGAAGATCCAATTCCATGTTGGAAGTCTCGGCCTTCAACCTTGATGTCTCCATCCCGACCAAGAACGGAATTAAAAAAGCCCCCAATAACACCAATGTTATGATGACAACCTTCGCAGCCGCACCAACCAACACAAGCGCCTGATCCAAAGAGACTCTTTTTTGGCTAACTTGTTCGTTGGTTCGAATGACAACTCCTGAGCTATCATAATCATCGGATTGCTTAAGATAAGACATACAATCCCCCCAATATTAGATATTCCCCAAAAAGAAAAAATAAAAAATTAGATAAATTCTACTACACGCATCTTGGTGCTTCTGGAACGACGGTTGAACTTCACTTCCTCGTCAGATGGGATTAAAGGCTTTTTGGTAATAATACGCAACACGCCTTCCTTGTCTTTTTCCCTAAAAAACAATTTGGCAATTCGATCTTCCAAAGAATGAAAGGACAACACTATTATTCTACCATTATGGTTTAAAATATTCAAGGATTTTTTTAATCCGTCTTCAAGCTCGTCTAATTCACGATTTACAAAAATACGGATAGCTTGGAAGGTCTTTGTTGCAAAGTTTTTACGCATTTTGCTTCTAACTTTAACCGGAATGCCTTCTTTCACACACTGAACCAGATCAAACGTTGTTTCAAGTGGTCTGTTGGCACAGATTCTTTTCGCAATGGAGCGGGCAAATTTCTCTTCCCCATAGGTACGGATGATTTCCTCAAGTTTTTTTTCGTCAATTTTATTGAGGATATCCCTGGCGCTTTTCCCACTGTCCACATCCATTCGCATATCCAAAGGACCGTCCGATTGGAAGCTGAATCCCCTTTCTTCATAATCCAATTGATACGATGATACGCCTAAATCGAAAAGGATACCGTCAACCTTTTGAATGCCCATCCCCTTCAAAACGATGTCCATATCGGTGTAATTCGCTCGAAACAAATTGAGCCGATTCGAAAAGGCTTTCAAACGATCCTCTCCCCATTTCAGAATCTGTAGGTCTTTATCGATTCCGATAACCCGTGCTTCAGGGAAATTGCTGAGTATCTGAAGGGAATGACCCCCTTCGCCAAAAGTTGCATCGAGATAAACCCCCTGCGGGTTATGAACCAGACTGGCTATGACCTCTGAAGGCATGACACTGATGTGGTACTTGGCTTGAGTAGACAGAGTAATCTCCCTTTCCGTTAAGGTATATTAAAACGCTCTTTAGGGTTCATTATACCATGCGCCATCTGAAAATGAATTGGCAATCTATTATCTTCAGCATATCGGCAATCCTTGACAAAGAAAAAAAGGTAGACATAAAATCTACCTTTTCCATCATTTTTAAGGGGTAATAAGTTCTATCTATCTTTTTTTATTGGTTATTTCCCGAAAGTTGGAAGCATCATGGGATCAAATTTCTCAATGCCCAGTCGAAGTCTCAAGACTTGGTTATAGCGCTCAGCCGCATAATAGGCATCGACAAATTCCAGTAAGGTGAACAGTGCGAAGCCGCCCATGCCAACTGTTCCAAGCATGGTTCCTGAGGATTGTTGAGATTGTGCATTGCTGATTTCATCGTCTGTAGAATTGGTGTCGTTAATAATAGCCTGAGCAGCTGCAGCCTGGGACAGGCCAAATATACCTACGCCACCGAAAGCGGCTCTGGCTCCAAGGAAAAGGAATCCTCTTTCCCATTCTCCGGTATATAGATGGCCGGCACTGGGTATAATCAGCGAAAGTTCAGCGGCAATCCAGGGTTCTTTCTTTAAATCCGAATACATCAGCATTCTTTTTCTCATCTCGATGTCCGGATCGGCATACATGGTTGGCAGAGCATTCGCCGCAACGGGCAAATCAATGATAGGACCGGTTGGGAATTGTGTGGCAATGCCTTGGTTTGAATAACCCGATGCAGGATAAAGCTCGGAAGGGTCGTTGGGAACACCGGTCATGATTTCGTCAGCGCTTGGAGAATCAACCGGTTCCACATGCACGATGAGATTCTTATTCACGTTGACAAACTGTCCGTTATCCAACAGGATATCGGCGGTGTTTTCATTGTAATTAACAATCTTGCCAATTAATTTAGTCCCGTCGGACAAGTAGATATTATCCGCATACAGAAAGGTGACTAAAAAAAAGGAGATCATAAAAAGCAGAAAGGTTTTTTTCATAAACATACCCCCAGATTTGTCTTTTTCACTGATACTTTTCTACATCGTTGATGTTTTTTCCTTATTTTTT
>CAYYNI010000083.1:0-1335 GCA_964472765.1 uncultured Thermotogaceae bacterium
CCTCCGAGAATAGAAATCCAAAACTGAAATTTAGACAAAAAGGATCCGAGAAGGCCGGATAAAGCTCCCAATGCGATGAATACCACACTTAAACCCAGGATAAATCCCAGTGATTTGATAATTTTCGTCCATTGGGATTTGGTATCTCCCATTAAAAAACCAATATAACCCGGTAGTACCGGAAAGATACACGGAGAAAAAAAGCTTAATATTCCTCCGGTGAATGCGGCAATAAAACTGACCGTTGCTGTCATTTGAAGACTGCCTTCCAATTTGATTCCCCCTTTTTATATACCCTATATGGGTATTAAGACGTTGAGGAATTTTTTTTATTTTCCATTAAAGGTTTATTGATTCTATTCTTCTATAAAAAACTATAATACATAGTAAGTCAACAAAAAAACCGTCGAAAAGAGTTGAAAGCTATTAAAATAACTCGTTGTAAGGGAAAAAGAAATGATTAGCATAACGAATAAAAATGGTTAAAAATAGGCGATCGATTGATTCATCCGACTTGTAAAGATTAAGAGTTGTTTAAATCTTTTGAGACTGATATAATCAAATGAACAAGAGGAGATAGTTCCTTTTTTCGACGGAGCCGTTTTTTCAATTTATATTTTCCGTTGAAAGTTGAAGAAAAAAATAGTTTTTTTCAACTTTTCAACGATGAGTTGGAGGGTTTTTGATGAAAAACACTGGAAGGGTCATTATTGCTTGTGTTGTTGCGTTCGTTCTGTTTATTGCCGTTCAATTTATCACCGGTCATTACGGCGAATGGTTCACATCGGCTAAGTATGAGATCGATTGGGCCAGAATCGAGCAAACGGTAAAGGAAAATGGTGAAGTTGAAGTGCATGAGACCATTCACTATATCATGAGAAAGCCTTTCAGAGGCCTTTTTCGAACAATGCCACAGGCCAGATATGTAGAAATCAGCAATGTAAGGATTTCGGTTGAAGAGGAAAAAGATGCTTATATCGATTTTCTGACCAATAATCAATATGAGTTTAACGCCCGAATATGGATAGCGCCTTATAATTCCAGCAGGGAAATCGATCCTGAAGGAAAGGAATACACATTGCATGTGAGATATCTGGCAAAAAAAGTTGTTGAGGCGGGTGTTGATTGCACGCAAATTTTCAGGCAGTTTTGGGGACCCGAATGGGATGCGCCGGTGAAGAATCTGACGGCGGTTTTCAATTTGCCCGACGGCATGGCTCCCACAAAAATTTTCACCCATCCAAAGGCACAAGTGGTCCAAGACGCCAATCGCATTGAGATGACCATCAACGGATTGCCTCCCTTTGCCTTTGCAGAAACCCGGATGGTTTTCCA
>CAYYNI010000083.1:1435-8846 GCA_964472765.1 uncultured Thermotogaceae bacterium
GTGATGCTGAATCTGTACCGAAAAGACTATATTACCTTTGATCAGACAAATGAGAAAAAAGCGGCGGACGTGATCATCTTCAAGAAAAATCAGGCAGGCTCGGATTTATCCGAAAGTGAATCCTATTTCTTCAACTTTTTGAAGGGTTACTCGGAGAACGGTTCGCTGAATTTTAACGATTTGAAAAAGGATTTGAAGAAAAGCGAGAGTAAAGCAAGCGCTTTCAATTCCAAATACAGCGCTTATCAGAGTATCGTCAAAGACAACGTTCAGGCGAGGGGATATTTTAAAACGACCGGTTATGTCTTTGCCATTCTGCTTGGAATTGTACTGGTGATTGGGGGTGTTGTTTTGACGCCGATTATGATTGGTGAACCCACGGCTGATCTTCAAGTATTAGCCGCTGTTTATTCCGGCTTTTACTTATTTACGGCATTGATCATTCTTTTCCTTCCGAAAGATGTTTTCGGGAAATGGTCCAAAGAGGGGTTAACCTATTACAAAAAATGGATCAATTTGAAGAAGTTCTTGGAAGAATTTTCACTTATGTCTGAATATCCGCCGGATTCGGTTATCGTTTGGGAGGAATTTTTGGTCTACGCCACGGCTTTCGGCATTGCGGATAAAGTGGAAAAGGCGTTGAAACAATTAGTCCCCAAAGAACAATGGGAAATGCAAAGCAATCATAGCCTGATGTACGGCGCTTACGGATACGGTTTAGGTTACAACATCGGATCCATCAGAAACGTGGCTTTGCAGACCGTTGCAAAAGCTTCTTCCGGTAGTGGCGGCGGTGGCTTTTCTGGTGGTGCAGGCGGAGCCGGTGGCGGTTCAGGAGGCGGCGGAGGCGGAGCCTTTTAATGCCTTTTTATAGACAGATAGGAGGTCAAAAATGAAAAGACTCGCTATAGTAGGCGCCCAATGGGGTGATGAGGGAAAAGGTAAAGTGGTAAACTATTTTGCCAAAGATTATGAATGGATTGTTCGTTTTTCAGGCGGCGCCAATGCCGGGCATACGATTTATGTGGATGACAAAAAGTATGTGAATCATATTCTGCCGTCTATTTCACCGGAAAGTGATTCGAAGGCATTTCTGGGAGCCGGAATGGTGATTGATCTGGAACAGATGATCGATGAGATCGAAACAATCGAAAAAGATCATCCGGGGTTCTCATCAAGAATCCACATCGACCGAGAGGTGTTTTTGGTATTACCCTGGCATAAGCAAGAAGATGCGATTATTGAAAGTTGGCGGGATGATCCCATCGGTACAACCAGAAAGGGAATCGGGCCGGCTTATACGGATAAGGTTTCCCGTGAGGGGATCAAGTTTTACCATTTATTGGATGAGGCGATGCTTCAAAAAAGACTAAAAAGCGCTTATAAATTGAAAATGAAGATGTATCACGAGCAATTGGAAATGGATGATAAACAAGTCTTTGACTATTTGATTCAGTTGAGAAAAAAGTTGGAAAAGATGAACGTCAATATTGCCAGTGCCGTGGATATGGCCGATGTTTTCCGGCATACGACGGTGTTGTTCGAAGGTGCACAAGGGGTTTTGTTGGATCTGGATTTTGGAACCTATCCCTTTGTCACATCCGGTTCGTGTATGGCGCATGGTGTGTCAGCAGTTGGATTTTCAACGTTTGAACTGGATTCGGTGATGGGCGTGTTGAAAGCCTATACCACCAGAGTGGGTGAAGGCCCTTATCCCACGGAAGAAATGGATAAGGTCAAAGCCGAAGCATTGAGGAAAAAAGGAAACGAATACGGTGCAACAACCGGAAGGCCAAGAAAGGTGGGGTGGCTGGATTTACCGGCTCTCAGATATGCCAGATTACGTTCCGGATTAACGGAATTTGTGATTACCAAGGCCGATGTTCTGAACGGAATGGATGAGATTAAAATTTGTGTGGCCTACGATGTCAATGGCAAAATCAAAGACATTCCCTCCTCCTCATACGATTTTTTTGTTGCCAAACCCGTTTACGAAACCCTGAAGGGATGGCCGCATACGCAGCATATTAACTTTTTGAAATACATGACATTTATCGAAGAAAAAACAGGCGTCAAGATCAACCACATTTCCTATGGTCCTCATACGCATGAGATGATGGGTAAAAACAAGATGATTGAGCTGATTTGATTCATTGGGATAGCTTTTCCTGAACCAGAAACAACAGTCCGGCAATCAGGATAGGGACAATCATGAAAAACAGGGACAGGTTTTCATAAGCGTGGAAGAAAAAAAGAAAGAACAGCCAGATGACGATTAAAAGGGCACCCCCCCATTTGGGGTGTCTTTTTGATATAAAAATCAAGGCAATTAAGATCATTGTTGGGATGTTTTGAATGATAAAACCCAGGACCTGTTGGAAAAGAGAGCCCTGTGAAAATGCGCCGAATGACAGCGTAAAAAAAAGCGTACCGACCATTAACAGAATAAAGTACGGTAGAAAAAACAAAATTTTTTCAAAAATAGCAATCATAGATCACGCCCTTTGTGTTGAATTTCTGATGTATTATACACCTGGAAAATGCACCGGGGTAAAAAAAATCAGCAAAAAAAATGGTATGATATAGAAGCATTTGTTTTGAAAAGAACAACATGATTGATTAATACAAGGAGTGATTAAGAATGAGAGCCTTGATTGTGGAAGATGATACGGTATCCGTGAATATCCTTTATTACTTTGTAAAGGATTTTTTTAATTGCGATACGGCAAATGATGGAAAAGAAGGATGGACAAAATTTATTGAGGCCCGTGAATCTTCAAATCCTTACGATTATATCTTTCTGGATATTATGATGCCCGAGAAGGATGGACAAGCTCTGTTAAATGATATTCGTGATTATGAGAAAAAAAACCAACTGAAAAAATGCAAGATCATCATGACAACGGCCTTATCCGATTTTGATACCGTTGTCAAATCCTTTGAAAACAAATGCGATGATTATATCACCAAACCCATTGACAAAGAAAAGGTGTTAACCGTATTGGAAAGAAATGGGATTGATCTGAGCAGAAAGATTTAACGAAAGCCAAATTGTTGAAGGTGAGAATATGACAGACGTTGAGCTTGTTTTTCCAAGAGACGAACAAGAGCTTTTTGAGCAATTGGATGAAAATGCCATCATCTTAAACGGTGGAACGGATATCGTTGTTCGCAACCGTGTAAAGGGCTTATCAGCGAGAAAACTGGTTAGCCTGGATCAAATGACCCATATGGATCAAATAATCGATGAAGGGGATGCCATCAGAATATTTGCTCGGGCAACGTATTCTCAGATTCTCTCCAATGAGGGGGTTGTCAAAGAATTTCCCATTTTAGAAAAAACGCTGAGTGAAATCGGATCCACTCAAATTCGCAATCGTGGGACCATTGTCGGCAACATCGTAAACGCCTCTCCGGCGGGAGATGCCGTTTTAGCCATGTATTTGCTGGATGCGTTGTTAGTGATACGAAGTGCCGGTTCAGAAAAAACGGTTCGAATCGATCATTTTATCAAAGGTCCCGGAAAAACAACCCTGGAAAAAGGCGAATACATTCATTCCATCATCATCCCAAAATGCACAAACAACAGTGTGCATTATTTTAAAAAAGTAGGCCAGAGAAAGGCCATGGCTATTTCTATTGCCAGCATGGGTGCCATTTACACCTTAAAAAAAGGCATGTTTTTAAACCTCAAAATGGCGTTCGGTTCCGTCGCCCCGACGGTTATCCGGGCGGATGAAATAGAAGCCATGGCACTTGGCATGCCCTTTACAGAAGAAACCGCACAAATTCTTGCTCAAAAGGCAAAAACAATCGTCAAACCCATCACCGATGTCAGAGCCAGTGGAGAGTATCGAAAAGAAGTCTCCGGCAATCTGGTTATCGGGATGTTTGAGAATTAAAAAAAATACCGGGGTAGACAGGAGCTCGAGTACACCAGTACGGGGTTAAACAAAAACAAGTTTTCGATTTTTCACATGGGTTGCCCTTGCATTTGTTCGACCGATCTCCCTTGTTTTTTTAACCTCTCCTCCTTTACATTTCTTAATAAAAAAAAATATACAGTGAAAATTGCCGGTTTAAACTTTAAGTGTGAAAAGAAAGAACACTTTAAAAAAAACTGGAGGTTTTCAAATGAAAAAGGCATTATTAGTTTTATTAATGATCGCAGTCGCTTTTGTTGGATTTGCAGGAACGATGGCTATTAAAGGTTCAAACACGGTTTTTCCCGTTTCACAGCTTTGGATTGAAGAGTTAAAGGAAATGTATCCGGACATCGAAATCACCTTGGAGGGTGCAGGATCCACAACGGGTTTCACCGCTCTGTTTAACGGAACGGCAGACATCGCCAACACCAGCAGATGGATTAAAGACAAAGAATTGGCAAGAATGAATGAAGAAGGCAAATTTTTCATTCCTTTTGTAGTTGGTTATGACGGTATCGCCATCGTTGTCAACAAAGACAATCAATTGGACAACATCACCGTTGAACAGTTGAAAGGCATTTACACCGGAAAAATCACCAGATGGTCACAGCTTGACCCAAAACTGCCAAACCAGCCCATCATCTTCTACACAAGAAACACCGCTTCAGGAACTTACGAAACCTTTGAAGGCAAAATACTCGATGGAGAAAGAATGGATCCCAGAGCCAGGATGGTGGAATCCACACAGCTCGAAATCGACAGCATTTCACAGAATCCATACGCCATCGCTTACACCGGTTACGGTTATGTCAACGAAAAAGTCAAGGTTTTGACTCTCGAAGGAATCATGCCTTCCATCGAAACCATACTGACCAGCGAATATTACCTGTCCAGACCCCTGTTCATGTGGGTAGATGCCACAGACGGCTTCCCTGAGACCGGAGACGTGAAACGCTACATCACATTCGGTTTAAGCAAAAGGGGACAGGAACTCGTTGACCAGGCCGGTTACGTAGGCGCATACGGAAAATAGAATCGAACCTTAAAATTTGATATCGAAAATGGATGGTGAAAGAATTGACCGCAAGAACGTTAAAATATAATCTCAATACCACACTGATCAACACCATAGCTTTTTCCGGGATAATCATACTAGTCATACTCACCTCTTTCATCATCAAAGAATCCATGCCTGCCCTGACGAATGTCGGGGCAGAGCTGTTTACAAGCGTGTACTGGTATCCCACCAACAGTTATGACCCGGAATTTGGTATCTTGGCGATGTTGGTGGGTTCACTTTTTATTACGGGTTTAACGGCTCTATTTGTGTTGCCGCTGGGGTATATCATCGCCTTTTTCCTGTTTGAATACGCATCCGCTTCAGAAGTGAGAATTATCAAATCGGCGATTGATCTTCTTTCCGGGGTTCCGTCCGTTATCATCGGGGCCTTTATGCTGGTGTATGTGGCCCCTTTGTCTTTTAAATTCGGTATCTACACACCGGAGAATATTCTCATCGCCTCATTGGGTCTTACGATTTTATCTTTGCCATATACGGCATCCCTGATGCAGGAGGCCATGCAGTCGGTAGATGGATCTTTAAAAGAAGGGGCATTGGCTTTGGGTTCCACACGGTTTACCGCCGGCTTCAAAGTGGTATCACGAGCTGCGATTTCAGGAATTTTGAATGCCGTCATCTTGACGGTGAACCGCATCATCGGAGAAACCATGGTCGTGCTGATGGTGTCCGGTGGGGCAGCCATCATTCCCAGGTCTCTGTTTGATCCGGCGAAACCGCTGACGGCAACCATCGCCAGTGAGATGGGAGAGGTGGCAACGGGGAGTGTTCACTATTCGGTCTTGTTTTTCTGTGGGTTGATTCTGCTTATTTTTTCATTCCTGCTGACCATAACCGCCCGAATCATTATTTCAAAAAACAAACACGTGTAAGTGTAGAGGATGATTGGATGAAAAGAGACTTGATCATTTCAACGGTGTTTCGTACCGTCAGTTATTTGGCTTTTATCGTGGTCATTGCCATTTTTGCAACCACTATTTTGGACGGCATGCGCTATTTCAGTCTGGATTTCTTCTTTAAACCGCCGCTTGACGGGATGACTTCGGGGGGGATCTTTCCGGCAATACTGGGGAGTTTTTACATTTTGGGATTGACGTTAATCATCGCCATCCCGATCGGGATGATGACGGGGATATACTTATCCGAATACGGCAGAAATTCAAAATTAGCCGAATTGATTCTGACGGCCATTACTTCTTTAGCCGGTGTTCCATCGGTCGTTTACGGTTTGTTTGGCTTGGCGCTGTTTTCCATTGCCTTTGGATTCAGAACATCCATCATATCCGGCAGTTTGACATTGGCCATCATGACGTTGCCGGTGATTTCGTCCGCCGTTCAGGAAGCCTTGAGTTCCATTCCCAGGGTTATTCGAGAATCCGCATACGCTCTGGGTGCCAATAAAACGGAAGTCATTTTTAAAGTGCTGATCCCCTATGCCAAATTGAGAATATTAACGGCGATCCTCATCGGAGGCGGTAGGGCAATCGGAGAAACGGCACCGGTTTTATTAACCGGCGCAATCTTTTACGCCACATCCATGCCTTCAACGGTTTTCGATCCCACCATGACCATGCCCACCCATATCTATTACATCACTATGGCATACGGTGAAAATGCCCAATGGATGGCAAAGGGAACCATTTCCGTTTTAATGATCTTTGTGCTGATTCTGTATTCTTTTGCCTTTGCCTTGAGAAAAAGACTGGCCAAAGCGAAATGATTGACTTGAATCCCGGTATGAACATCACAGAAATGAATCACAACAGCCGATACATTCAACGACTAAATGCGTTACAATAGATATTGGAGGAAAATATGATGAACGATCAAACAGGACATCCGGTCATACAGGTTAAAGACTTTTCCGGTTATTATGGCGAAAAAGTGGGGGTAAAGGATATCAACGTAGCCTTTGAAAAGAATAAGATAACCGCTATTATTGGTCCTTCAGGCTGCGGAAAATCAACATTGCTCAGGAGTATCAACCGAATGAACGATGAAATTCCCGTTTACCGAACCAGGGGAAAGATTCTATTTGAAGGCCAGGATGTGTATTCCAAAGAGATTAACCTCACCAAATTCAGAAAAAAAGTGGGAATGGTCTTTCAACGACCCACCCCTTTTCCGATGTCAATATACGATAATATTGCCTTTGGCCCGAAACTTCACGGTACAAAGAAAAAGACGGACTTGGATGAAATTGTAGAAAAATCACTGCGACAGGCCTCTTTATTCGCAGAAGTCAAAGATGACTTAAAAAAATCAGCTTGGAGTTTATCGGGAGGACAACAGCAAAGATTGTGTATTGCCAGGGCATTGGCCGTAGACCCCGAAGTGATCTTATTGGACGAGCCCACTTCCGCTTTGGATCCCATTGCCACCAAACATATCGAAAATCTGGTGGAAG
>CAYYNI010000084.1:0-8804 GCA_964472765.1 uncultured Thermotogaceae bacterium
ACGCCAGCATTACCTGGATCAGGTTCTAGGGTCGGAACGAATCCCTCTCAGCCTTGTGGCTCCCCTGTGTTTATCTTTTGATACTCTATCTTATCAGATAGATGTTTCGTTTTCATGAACACAAAAATATTATTTTGATGTTATTGTTCTCCAAAAACACCCTATCCTTTTTTAGGCTAAGTCTATGGCATTCCCACGTATTGAATGTCTGCCCCGGCATTGCCCGGGTCCGAGAATTGAGATGAGAGGGTTTTAACAAGTGCTCCGCCGCCCCTCAAGTTTTTGTTGCCGCCTGTATAAAGGGGTGTTTGAATGGTGTTGAAGGAGCTGTCCCCTTTAAACCCGTAGACTCCTGTGCTTTCGTTGATCATCATGGCAATTCGCCAGTTGGTCAGGAAATCTCCAAATGAAATCGATGAAGCGTGTTCATCCAAGGCATTTTGAATACAACGGTAATCGTTGGCATAATCGGTGATAAGATCTTTGTAAATGCTTGTTCCCTGCTCCATCTGAATTCGGAAATACTGCATGAATACATATGATAGGGCGTAATTGGCCAATGTTTCTCCGCTATCATCCCAATAAAGCAATGAATGGCCATCCCGAACACCGGGTGAGTTGTTATAGTAGCTGACTCTGGATTGAACCACCGAAGGGCCGTAGACCAATCTTTCCGCTGCCATGGAAAGCCCTTCGTCAATCCAAGTGGACATTTCGCCAGTGGCTTCTATGATGTAATTGCGGTTAAAATTCACCATGTGCTGGAATTCATGGGCCAGCGTTGAAAATGCACTTGAGACATCAATGGGGTTGGATTGAGGGTAGTGCATGGTGGGATAGGTGTCAATGTAGAATATTTCCATCAGGTTGGAGCCCGCCATGTTAAACAGGTCTCTGGACCAGAAATATCCTCCCACATAACCACCGGTTGTGTCAAAGTCATCTTGTATGTCGAATACCAGGATGGCGATTTTTCCGTCACTGTTCACATCTGACGGCGTGTAGAAATTTTGGGTTATCTGGGGGTAAATCACGTCGTCAAATTCATCAGCCATTTGCTGTGCCTTAGAAATCGTGATTTGTGCGGTAGATTCCACCCAGATTTTGCAATATTGCCCTTCAGCTTGTAATGTGGCCGTTAATTGTTGATCGGAACCCGTTTTGAAATTATAAACGGTGAATGACCGGGTGTCACCCACGGCTCGTTGTGTCTGTTCCACTCTCGAAACGAGCAACGATCGATCCGGTTCAAACGATCGATCCGGAACCGGGTCGATTCGGTAGGCATCCAGTGGCAATCCCTTGGGGATCACAACAGTTCTGGAAGCGGCTTCTTTTCTTTGAGCAGATGCTAATGTACCTGTGTATTGAGTTGTGTTACCATTTTCGGATTCGTTGTTGATTAACAAGTAGTTGCCCGAATAGGGGCTGGTGAAATCCACTCCGGTTTGCGGAGAATCTGAAACAACAGAAAAATTCCAAAGAGAACCCGGTGTGGAACCAACGGCATTTTTGGCTGTGATTTTCCAATAATAAGTTTGTCCCACGCTAAGTGTGGAAGGCGAATATGAGTTGTTAGCTTGGTCTGAGGCGACTTTAGGCGGGTTATTGGTAGTTCCGAAATACACATCATAGGTATCTGCTCCCGTTGATTGCCATGATAATTGAGGAGTTTGGTCGGTTATTGACCCACCGTTTGACGGAGAGGGATTGGATGGAACGGAAGGCGGGGTGTTTTCGACTTGTCCTTCGCCGGTCCAGGCCTCATCGATATATATTTCTCCCCAATAAATCCAAAGTTCCACTGTGTTTTCGCCGGTTGACAGATATTGTTCCGGGATGTAATACGTTCCCCAGCTTTGGGTCAGGGCAAACCAACCGGCGTATTCATCGTTGATATAAACATCTATTTCCGCATCATCGTTCCATTCTTTCAGACCATAAGCGTGAAAGTAGAAGTCTTCTCGCCCTTCAAAGGTGAAGTATAAAGATCCTGTGTTTTCCACAATCCAATGGGGAGGGATTTGATTAGTCGTATCATAATAGGCATAATCATAATCGAATGACATGTTGCCGGTAACCTCCGGCGTTTGACTTTTTAAAACGACCCTGCCGTCTCCGGAAGAGGGTTGTGAGGATTGAGTGGTAAAATTCCAAACATTTCCCGTCGCTGTGCCGAAAGAATTTCTGGCAACTATTTTCCAATAATATTTCTGACCGGTTGAAAGAACACCCGGATTATAGCTGTTAAAGCTTTGATTTGTTGAGACTTTAGGCGGATTTGATGAGGTTCCGAAGTACACATCATAACCGGTGGCACCACTGGCGGACCAGGAAAGTGATTGCGTTGTTGAAACGCCCAAACTGCCTGATACCGGCGTGGGATTAGAAGGTTTGGACGGGGGATTGTTTTGTGAAGAGGCATATGTTCCCACGATAAAATCGGATGTCGTGTGATTACCCTGCACCGTTTGAGTGTCACCTGAATCGGCCTGTATATAGTCCAAAACCTTGTCTTTTGAATAATTGTACAATTCTCTGAAGGTGACTTGACCATCAAGAACGCCACCTGTTCCATATCCGTCTGCGTTATAAGTGTAGTCAAAAGAGCCGTTTGGATTGGAAGACCCTACATTTCCCAAACCATCACTGAAAAAGAAGGTGAAGAATCCGTGATTTAAGTATCCGTCTTCATAGGAGTATTCATCGATGGCAGCACCCGTTAATACATAGTACTGGTACTCTGAATCAAATGTTCCCCTTTGGTCGGTGTCTTCCTCAAAGGCTTGGAGAACCCCTTGATTAAACAGAGTCATTTGCTCAATCCTTTCCTGGCGTGTCATCTGTCGTCCGGATGAAAGGCTAGTGAAATTGCCGGATTCGCAGGCATCAATCAGCACAATTTTTGTACCGTTGATCGTGTTGAGATAGGATCGAAGCTCCGTCATGCTGATGTTTGAGCCGTCACTCAGATAGAGTCTTGATTGACCGCTTTCATAGTAGCCGTGCCCGGAATAATGAAAGAGGAAGACATCGGATGACGAACTACCGGAAACGAATGTGTTGATCCAGTTTTGAATTTGAGTTTTTGTGATATAACCGGTTTGTTTTTGAACTGAAAAGGTATTGGTTAAATTTTCAAAGGTTATTTTGATTTCATCCGCATCATCATCTGTGGCGGACAAATCTCCGCTACCACCGTAATCTGTTAGTCCCAATGTAAGCCCTCTATATTGAGGGTTACCAGATGGGGCTGCTGTGGTCGTAAAATTCCACACTAAACTGGAAGTGCTTCCCCCGTGGTTGTCTTTGGCGATAACTTTCCAATAGTATTTGGTTGAATAGGAAAGTCCCGTTATGGTGAAGGAATTGGTTGACAAACTGTCTCTAAGGGTGGTTGGATTGACATTTTTATCTAAATACAACTCGTAAGTGATTGGATCTGAATCGGGATCAGTGCTGGTATTCCAGCCCAAAGTCAAGGAAGTCTCACGGTTGGTGCTGCCCGATACCGGCGATGGATTATCCGGCTGCGTAGGAGGATTATTATCCGATGATTTGGTTCTAAACTGCCAAACCGGTCCGGATGTTGAATTGGATTGCTCATCCTTTGCTACAACTTTCCAGTAATAAAGGGTGTCGTTGGAAAGTCCCCCTTTTTGATATTGAGTAGTTGTCAAGTTTGAAACGTTCAAAGGCGGGTTTTCTTGCGTTCCGAAATAGAGATCATAGTAGACAGCTGAGCCTTCCGGATCGGTTGATGGATTCCAGCTCAATGTCAAACTGGTTTCTTGGTCTTCTGCCTCTGAACCGGGAGTTGGATTGGTAGGTGCAGTTGGAGGAGAATCCGCTGCTTCTGTGGTCGTAAACCGCCATATTGATCCTGCTACACGATTGCCGGAGTCGTCTTCGGCAACGATTTGCCAATAATAGGTTGTGGCATTGGATAAACCGGATATGGTGTATTGCTCAATTGAACTATTGCCTTGATAAGTAGTCGGCTGGGAATTTTGATCCAGATACACATCATACGTGACCGAACCTCCTTCGGGATCCACACTTTCTTGCCATTGAAGCAAGGTTTCCAAGGGTATGTTTTCGGCGTTGTTAACCGGATTCGGACCGGAAGGAGCACTTGGAGGCTGATCGGTGTTTTCAGGCTTTGTCTGTCCGTAATTATTGGTAAAGACGACAAAATCAATGATGTTCACTTTCCCGTCTGGGATTTTCACGTCGTAAATGCCATCCCAATCTCCCTGGAAATAATCTTGGGCAGGGCCTATATCATAAAGGATGTTATAGATGCCATCTCCTGATTGAGAACCGTATTTTTGAGCAAAAAGTTGAAAATCAGCTAAACCGATTTCATCGTCTCCGTTAAAATCACCGAGAAATTCCGGTGTCAAGGTACTGCTTATATCAATGGTGGCGGGTGAAAAGAAGACGGTCATGGGATTTCCGCCGGCATCTAAAGCGGTCATATCCGTAAAGTATACTGTAGTGGTTCCTATCTGACTCAGGGCTTTCATTTTAATTCTTAAAGAAAGTTCCTCTGAAAGACTAACCGGGCTTTGAAAAGCAGCAGATACTTGGATGGTGTCGTTAGTTTTATTCTTGATGATCAGCGCATTCACGAAGGCTCCGGATTTTTCCAAGTACGTTTCAAGATAATTCGGATCAATGATGAGTTTGGCCGGATCGAAATGAAGTGTAAATTCAACACCGGTTAATTGAGAGATATTTTTTGAATAAATCAGCAGATCAAATGATTGATCAGGACTAATCTCCATATCCAGAGCGCTAATTCCATCGGGTAGAGGGGATACAGCTCTCTCTTTTGATGGCTCTTGAAGGATTTTTACGCTTTTGATAGCCGTGCTTTCCAGTTTGGAGATTGAAAAGAGGCGCTCATCCCTTTCAATCGATCCGGTTTTTTTTGTTAATGACAAGAGGAGACCGTCAGCCGTTGTCTTCTTTAACGCTAAAAAATCGGAAGGGGTGTTAATATGCTCATAGGCTGTTTCTATTCGTTCATGAAAAAGGATTTCGATCGCCTGATAGTCGGTCAGAGCATATACGTCATATCCTCTATCGGTTTTGATCATATTTATGCCTTCAGCCAGGTATATCAACTGATTTTCTGACCGGATACAGCCGGTGATGATGAAGGCTAACAAGCCAATGCTGATTAGAACAAAACTGGTTATTTTTCTCATCTTTCTCACTCCTCTCTATTCCCTTTATCGGATGAAGACATATCCAATGTCCGTTTTATTAAAACTGACGCTGTTGAAGTTTTCATCGATAACTTGTGAATTGACACTTATTGCTATTTGTGATACACCGGTAAAAATCTCTGCGTCGCAAGTGATTTCTAAAAAATCTTCTTGATTAAGGGAAAAGTTGGTTTCTTTGGACAAGGCTATTGTCAAGGTGTTTTGCTCAAAGTCAAATAACCCGAACGCATCGGCAAGGTTTCCCAACAGTGAAATCTCATCAACGGAGTTCAAAGGTGCCAGGAGAATTTCTTCAGGGTCAAACTGCAAAATGATCTCCAAGGCTCTGATGTTAGACAAATTTCCCGATAAGCGGATGGAAAAAGGGAATTCTGAAAGCGTTGAGACGTCCTGTATTTCGATATAATTCCCCGTTCTTTGAGCGATGATCGAAAAAATGCCTATATCAGATGGAGTCGTGCCGGCCTGGTTTTTTGCAATAACCCGCCAATAATATAGAGAAGAATAATCCAAATCGGTCACGTCGTAGTAAGTGCCGGCGACATTTTGGGCGATCAGGTTCATGGAATTGATGGTTTTTCCTAAATAGACATCGTATCGATCGGCATTCAATGCTACAGACCAATTCAACCTTAGGTTGGAGGGGTTTTGCGAATCAAGGGGCGAATCCAATTGAGGTTTTGAAGGTTTAATCTCCACAACGACTGGTTCTCCACATCCTGAAAATAGAATAACGATAATCATGAATAGCATCATATACCTGCTTGTTTTTTTCAATTTTATACCTCCTGAATATCATTTACATTTGAGACATCATAAATATAATCATTATAACGAAAAAAAACACCAATAGTGCTTCTTTTATTTGATAAAGGTGTAAAAATATTCGATCAATCGTATTACATTTTAGGTCACTCCACACCGAACAAACCAAGTGAAAAGAGTTGACCGCTCTTTAAAAAAGGCACTTACATAAATAAAAAAACCGGCTTTCGCCGGTTTTTTAAACGTTTTTATTTTGCTTGGCTAATTTCCATGACGACTTTTTCCGAACGGAGAGTAATTTTCACCTGATCATCATAGAGCTCTGAGAGGATTTGGCCGGATAAATCCTGTGGCATGATGCCTTCCGGAAGAGGACCGTCGTAATAAATATAATAGATAAAGGCGTCCTCTCTTTCTCCCGTCTGCACCTTAAAATTCTGAACAAAGGCTTTATCGTAATAGCTTACATAATAGGATTCTGTGAGAAGTTTTTGGACATCTACTCTTTCTCCCGGCGAGTAGTAAAATTCATCTTGAATGGCGTAATTCATATCCAGATAGAATGATACGATTTCATCAAGCTGTTCGTAGCTTTGTTGAATAGCCATCTGTTCCATCAATTTTTCCAGACTGAGCGTCAAATGGATTTTAAAGTCCCCAGCCTCATCGTAATCCATGATTACCGAGAGTAGGTCTTCATACATGAACATTCCCCAGAGATATTCAGGTAAGTGATGGGGAATTTCCTTTTCTTTTGCCAGCTCATCCAGAAAGTAGAGTTCTCCCCGGTTTAACTTTTCCTCATTTTCCTCGGAGTAAAGATAAACTTCAATGTAGTCGTACCGATTGTCATAGGCGATATACAAACCTTCAAAATAGGCATAAGATAGTGTTCCGACTGTTTCTGTTTCCAGCCAGTTGTCTTTGACATAGTTGTTGAAGATAAATGAGGCATCTTGTACCTTGATGAGTAAATAGGGAATCATTTCATCCCCCATCAGGTACATGTCATATCGCTCAACTTCCGGTCCGAAAGAAGCGGGAAGGGCCATGATTTCTTCCAGACGATAATCATAATCATATTCCCCTGTGATTTCACTAAACAAACCCAGGTAGCTCTGTAAAGAAAGGCCCGTTTGGGGAAGGCTGGCGTAAACTTTGATACGCTCAAAATCCGGAATCATTTTAAAATGTTGTACATCGGTCTTTGTCCGTTCCAAAATATCCGCTTTACCCTCGGCGGGATAGTACATGTCCACCGTTGAATCCGCAAATATGTGATTGTTTTTAATTCCTGCGCTAAATCTTTCACCCAGCGGTTTCCCATCCATGATATCCATTAGTCTTAACAAGAACCAGCTGTAATTCACCCCGTTGTTGACAATATTGAGAAAGCTGTCCGGATCGGTTGATTCCAACGATTGAAATCTTAACCCTTCATGGGCATAGCTGCTGAGAGATTTGTCAAGAAGGGATTCATTGGAGGTAAACAGAAAATAATTCTCTTCCAATGGGACAAAAAACAAATCCAAAAACACATTGGGATCATTACCAAAATAACGAATTTTGATATGTTTTGTCTGATATCCGCCCTTATCAATGGTTTCAGAGATAAAATAGACGTCATTTTCAAGGGCCGATTCCATAAATTCCCCCTCCAGGAATTGGAGGATGGGGTCTAAGTTGATGAGATTTGTTAGGATGGCCATGGGGAATGTGGATAGGCTCAAGAGCAGTTCCGGTGCTTCGAGGATGGACTCGAGGTCAGAAAGATCATAAAAATCCATTTCCTCTATGAGCAGATCGCTTAAGCCGAATTTACCGAATAAGATCATCCGGGTATCTTCCAAAGAAGGATTCAAGAAGTCCAAATCGGAAAGTTCATCCGCCAGTACTTCTTCCATACCGATCATTTCAATGACTTGTTGTGGATAGATCAGGTCAACGGCAAAGTCGATGTCGGCGGGAACAAAATGAACGGGATTAAAAGCGATCCCTGCGGATATGGCGAAAATTAAATACAACAAAACCAACAGGCTCTTTTTACTCATATGCATCACTCCTTAGCGTTTTTTATTTCCTGATTCAAATTGAAGGATATTCTATATCATAACATTTTTTCAGGGTGTTTAAATGAAGAGGTTCAGTAAAATGAAAAAGATTTGCTGAGCACTTCTGAAAACAGTCGGGAAAATTACAAAAAGTGCGATAAAAAAAACGATCAGAGAATATCTTTCGTAAAGGAGAAAGGCATTTGCGAAGCGGCTACCGATCAGTTCTTTTAAGATGTGATAACCGTCAAGGGGAGGAATGGGCAGTAAGTTTAATATGGCAAAGGCGATATTGAGATAAGCAATCGTGTGAAAGACCGGCAATAATCCGGGCAAGGCGCTGTAAACACCGGGGAAGAATTTTAGAAGAATGACTTCCACCGACATTGTAATCAATGCGATGAAAAGATTGGCTGCCGGGCCACTGATGGAAACCAGGATGTTATCCCTTTTGGGGTTTTTAAAATAATTGGGGTTAATGGGAACAGGTTTGGCCCATCCGAACCCAATAAGCAAAAAGGCGATGAGTCCGATTAAATCCATATGTGCCAAAGGGTTTAGTGTTAAGCGACCGTATGATCTGGGGGTGGGGTCCCCCAACTTATCCGCTGCTAACGCATGGGCTAATTCGTGAAAAATGATGGCCAAAAAGATAGCTGGGATGGATAATAAAAGTTGACGAGGGTTTGTGAACATTGAACATCACTCCAAAAGAAAAAGCACCCTGACGGGTGCTCTATGGCTGAGAGAG
>CAYYNI010000085.1:0-8736 GCA_964472765.1 uncultured Thermotogaceae bacterium
GAAAACTCGTTGTCGTAGGGGCTACCATCGAAAGTGATGCCCATACTGTGGGATTGGATGCCATTTTAAACATGAAAGGCTATCACGGCGACTACGGGCTCGAACGCTATAAGAACTTCGAGGTTTACAACATGGGAAGCCAGGTGCTTTGTGAAGACCTTATCAAAAAATGCAAAGCGGTCAAGGCGGATGCCCTTTTGATTTCTCAAATCGTCACCCAGAAGAACATCCATGTCAAGAATCTGACAAAACTCATGGATTTAATGGAGGCCGAGGGATTACGCCATCATCTGATCGCTGCTGTAGGTGGGCCGAGAATTAGCCACGAATTAGCGCTGGAATTGGGCTACGATATCGGATTCGGACCGGGTACCATTCCCAGTCAGGTAGCCAGCTTCATTGCTACAACAAAAAAAGAAAGAATGGAGAATGAATAAATGAAAATAGGAATAATCGGTACACCCTTTGTAGGGAAAACAACCATCTTTAACCTGTTAACCGGTTCAACGGACATGAATTCCAAACCCGGCGAAACAAAAATCGTCGAGGTGAAGGATCCAAGGGTGAAGCAACTTAGCGAGATGTATCATCCCAAAAAGACCACATACGCTACGTTGGAGTTCACCGATACCAATGGACTGGACATTGAAGCCGGTTCTAAAGAAAGGAACCGGGTGTTCAGCATGATTCAAAAATGCGATGCCCTGCTATGGACGGTCGGCAACTTTTCCGGTGTTCCAAAGACTCCGCTGGAACAGTTTGAAGACATCAAAACAGAAATTATCCTGAGGGATCTTGAGCTGGTTGAAAATAGAAAAAAGAACCTTGAAACAGCCAAAAGAAAACTGGAGAAGGACGAAGAAAAAGAACTGGAAGTCCTGAACCGGCTATATGACAATCTGGAGAAGGAAAAGTGGCCCCAGGTCGAGGATTATTCGGAAGAAGACAAAAAGGCCTGTTCATCTTTGTCACTTTTTACCCTAAAGCCTTCTATCATTGTACTCAATTCAGATGAGGATACCTATAAAAAGGAATCGCCTGTAATTATTAAAACAAAACAAATTTGCAACGATTTTGATTTTGTTTTAACCGAAATTTGTGGTAAATTTGAACAAGAGCTTACTCAATTAGAACCCGAAGAACGCCTGCTGTTTATGGAGGAGATGGGAATATCCCAAAGTGGCTTGGATGTGTTAACTCAGGTCGTTTATGAATATGTGGGACTCATTTCATTCTTCACGGTGGGAGAAGACGAAGTGAGGGCTTGGACGATCAAAGAGGGGACAGCCGCAAAGGCTGCCGCCGGAAAGATTCATTCAGACTTGGAACGGGGTTTTATACGGGCTGAAGTGATGCATTATGATGAGCTGATGGAAAATGGCTCTGAAAAGGCCTTAAAAGAAAAAGGCCTGTTAAAGGTGGTAGGTAAAGAACATGTAGTCGTTGATGGGGATATATTAAATATAAGATTTAATGTATAATACAGTATAGTAATACGTCAACGTTTGAAAATGTTACAGAAATTCTGAGAATACTAATCAGATTTGATGTGGTGTTTTATTTGTAGGGGCCTGGTTTTTTAGCGTTATGATGGAAAAAATGTGTTCAATGCTTACGAAATCATTAAAATAACCTTTGTGTTTTACTTTTAGTAAGGTTCAAAGGCCAATCCCGAAGGGATTGAAAAAAAAGATCGGGGGGCATAGGATATGAAAAGAATTATGATTTGCATCATGCTCATATCATTATTCGCAGCAGTCGTGTTTGGATTGGAATACAAGGGGATTGACTATGAACAATGGAAAGCCATACTTGAAAACGGTAGTTTGCGAGAAAAGGTGCTATCTTTGGAAGCCATCGGAAATATAGGCGCACCTGATTCAGAAGATCTGCTAATGACGTATTTGGAGAATGAAAACAACGAACTGCGTCTAACCGCTGTTTGGGCATTGGGTCAGCTTAAAAGCACTAAAGCTGCCGAAAAGATTTGCTGGATGCTGGGCAGCGAGAACGATCCTCGAATCGACGGGGCGTTGGTTAATATTGGCTCTCCTGCGGTGGAATATTTAATTTTGAAATTAAAACTCGCCTCTTTGTTGAACCATTTCGATGAAGGAACGAGAATTGCCCGCATCATGATAGACATACAATCACCGGCGGGTATGGTTGAGGTCGCTTCTTATCTGTCCAGGTTGCTGTCTATTCCCGAAAATCGAGATGAAGCCAAGCGAATGCTTTCTTTAATAGGCGACAGAGCGGTAGAGCCACTGCAAATCTCTCTCCAAACCACTTACGATAAACAACTGACACAAGATATCTTGAAAACGCTTTTGCTGATAGAAAGTGAACGAACTCTTGATACCTTTTATAAATACGTTTCAGACACCGACCCTGCAATCAGGGCTTTGGTTGCCAATGCCCTTGGTAGGATAAAATCCCCGAACAACACCGATTTTCTTATTTCCATGCTCAGAGATGAAAATGAAAACGTCCGAACTCAGGCGTTGGTTTCCCTTGGAGAAATGCAAGATTCCAAGGCTGTTGTTTATATCCTCACCAGTTTGAAGGATGAAAATCCTTTGATTAGAGCCATGGCGGCCTATGCTTTAGGACAGATCAAAGATGTGCGTGCGGTCTATCCGCTGATCAACTTATTGGATGACCGAACGGTATTATCAGCTGTAAACCCTTCAACGGGTAGAGCTGAAGAACAATACGTCCTGGATTTTGCGGCACGTGCGTTAATCAGAATCAACGATCCCAGGGGCATCGAAGAATTGGAAAAACGGGGCATCAAAGTCGTTTCAGAATAGGAGTGAAAGATGGCGACGTACACATACAAAGCAACCGACATGAGTGGCTCACGTGTAAACGGTGTGATCAATTCCACCAGTGAATCCAGTGCTGTTAATTCATTAAGCAAACAGGGATTGGTCGTCCTGTCCATTGATGTAGCAAAGAGCAGCAATGTTGGACTATCCCTGTTTCCTTTGAAATTGCTCGATTTGATGACTTTTTCCAGACAGCTTGCGATCATGCTGAACTCAGGTGTCAATCTGGCTGCGGCTTTAGAAGTTTTAGCTGATCAGGAAGTGTTTTCTGCCCGTTTCAGAAAAACAGTCTCATCTCTTTTGATTAACATTGAATCGGGTATGAGCTTTTCTGAGGCATTAAGAAACGAAAAGAAGTTTGACGATATTTTTGTCAACCTGGTGGATGCGGGAGAAAATAGCGGTTCACTGGAAAATGCCTTGGACAAGATTGCCCGATTTTATGAATCACAGAAAAGATTAAAAGATGAAGTCAAATCGGCCACCACTTATCCTATGTTTATTCTCGTATTTGGCATCATTATGGTGATTGTTGTCATGTTTTTCATTTTGCCGAAATTAGCTGAAAGTTTTGGCGGTGCTCCAAGCGGCATCATGGCCAAGCTAATGGAATTAAACATCTTCCTGACCGAAAATTGGTTACTGGTGACGGTCGTCCTGATCGGTGCGGCTGTTGGCCTTTTCTTCTTTTTTATGAGTAATGCTGGAAAGATGACGATTTCCTATGTTCTGGGGATTGTTCCGGGTGTAAAGCAAATCCGTATTAACAGTGCACTTGAACGATATTGCCGAACACTTTCCGTTATGATTACGTCAGGAGTGGACATAATCAAGGCCCTGGCGTTGGCCAGTAACGCTTCCAATGATCCCAGATTTGTGAATAAAGTTGAGGAAATGTCCGATAATATCAAACAAGGAATGAGTTTGGAAAATGCCTTTTCGCAAGCGGGGATTTTTCCAGGCCTGGTCATAGCCATGGTTGGAACAGGCGAAAGAACCGGTAAATTGGATGAAATATTAGAGCAGGTTGCTGATTTTTTTGAGGAAAAAGTCCGTACATTGGTCAAACAGGTGACATCAATCATTGAACCATCAATGATTGTATTAGTGGGTTTGTTTATGGCCTTTATTGCATATGCCATGTACAGCTCAATATTCCAGGGGCAGCAAAATATCACCGGCGGTTTTTAGCAGAAAAAGGGGATTAACATTCATCGAACTCATTTTCAGCTTGTTGATCTTTTCCATGATTCTCATTCCAACAGGTTTTGCGATTCAATTTATGATGAATGCGGGAAAAGAAATGGAAGAACCCCTTTTTTTAACCCATATTAGGACTCACATTATGCAAGTTTCCGCTGAAAGCCTTTCCAGTTATGAGGAAGGTGAGGTGATTTATCGTAAAGGAGATCATCTTCACGGATATGTTTTTCAGGGAAATCTCATTCTTGGGTTTACCCATTATGGGCAGATCAAAAAAGGAGCTTCCGTTTTGTTAACAAGAGACAAAGAAAGATATCGGTTAACCGTGAGGCCGGTATCAGGACTTGTTAGCCTCAAAAAAGAATAATAGAAGTGAATTGGGGGGTAAAATGCAGATATTTAACAGAAGACTATTTGTTTTGGAATCGGGAAAATATCATACCAGGGGGTTGTTAATTAAACTGGCTGGAAAGCAGGCGAAAATCCTCAAAACGTTTTCAAAAAGTTATATCGAGAAAGAGTATTTTTCCGATAAACAGACAGATGCCATCAAACAGACGATTCAAGTCATTAAACCGGACATCGAGGATTTTGTTGTTTTTAACTACCCCTATGAGGAAATTATTTTTTCTACCGCTGAAATGCCAAAACTCGCTGATGAACAATTGAGAAATGCCGTGAAATTTAAAATATCGGAAGACTATCACATCCCGCCCAATAAACTAATCGTTGATATTACAAAGGCTGCCAACTTCATCAAAACACCCAAAGGCACCAATAAAATACCCATTTTTGCCACCAAACAAGAATTTATGGATAAACTGATCAGTTTTTACAAAGGCTTGGCAGGCGCACCGGAGCCGGATATCGTCATGCCCGACCAATTGAAATACCTGGAGTTGATTGATGAACAATTTCTGAAAGATGAGATTCCGGGCCAATCCAAGTTGACGTTTCTGATCTGTCAGGATTTGAATTATTCAGCTCTTTTTACTTTTATGGGAGGGATGCTCTATGACATTACCGAAATCCCAATATCCTTGGATCATGTCATTGAAGAATGCCAGAATAAAGAAGTCAATCCACAAAAGGTATTAAGTGCCATATTAAAAGGTTCGGAGATTGGATCGCTTGAATACACTGAATCCATTCAGGAAATCTTTTCCAAATACTACACTAAGTTTACTTTTGAAGCCGAAAAGGCTATCAGGGGAGCCATTAACCATTTGAATATCGATAATGCCTTAACCAAAATAGAAGCAGTGGTTGTGGGTTCAATCAATAGCCGGTTAACCATGGATTTGTCTTATCAAATACGGGAAAAGGGAATTCTTAGAGGCGCCAATGTCGTCCAGATGCCATTGAAAAAAGATTATCCGACCGATGCAGAAGACATGAGAACCATCATGGGGCTTGCATACAGGGGGGTGAGGGAACTTGGTAAATATAAATTTATACAAACAGAAAAAACCAAAGCTTAAACTGCTAACAGTTCTATTTTTGATTGCTGTTTTGCTACTGCCCGTTCTTGCGTTAAGGGTGACCATTGAAACCATCAAGCAGTCAAAATTAGCGGATATCAGAGGAAAATACCAATATGCCAGATCCTATATAGGAGAAGATGATATCGAAGTGATGATTAACCGCATCAAAGCAGAGAACGTCAAAGTGGTCAACAAAACGGCAATGATCAGAACCGAAACAGAACGCATCAAAAAAGATCTGATTTATGCTGGCCTTTCCTCAGACTTCATCGGTGAGTTGGGATTCCAATATGACCGTTATAAGGTTTCTGAAAAGATTTTTATAGAGGCAATGACGATTAAAAGAGGCCAAGACTTCTTCCTAAAATATTACAACGTCAACGGGGATCATATGACTGAATATGGATTTTCGGAAAGTTTAAAAAGCGCATACAAATCGAACGGAATCAGCTTAACCGATAAAAGTGTGACCATCGATTTCATGCTGATGAACATTTTGCAAGAAGAACTGACTGCCAAAACGGCGAAATATTGAGAGTGATGACTATGAGAAAAATCGGTATTCACAGATTGTGGGGAATCTTAATAGCTTTAGCTGTCATGATTACAGCCTTTATCCTCTTTAATCTCTTGACTTATTTAAGGATGGATAAACAGATCAAAGAACTGGAACAAGTTGCTTTGCAGTACAATTCAAATTATAGTGTTTATTTAAGCACATCCAATACCCTGAGAGGATATAACAACAAGATCTCAGAAAAGTCCAATGAAATGAACGAATTAGAAAAACTGATGCAAAGCATTGCTTTGAGATACCGCAAAGAAGGAAATAAGATCACCTTTTCAGGTATTGTCAATCCGGAACGATTCTCGCAAATCTTAAATTATCTCTCAGATGCCAAAACGCTTAAAATCAACAAACTCAGCACACAAAGCCAATCAGAACTGCCATTGCTCATCGGAGAAAGTGATATACCCGATATGTACATTCAAGAGATGGAAATTGAAATCATTCAAATAAACGAAAAAATACTGGAGGGGTGACGAATGGCAAAAAAAACAACAGATCCAAAGAAAAAGAAAATTATACAGATCGTGTTGCTACTTGCTGTATTGGCTGCTTTTGCCCTATTGGTAATCTTTGTTACCCTTCCCGCAATGGGCATTGAACTTTTTGGTGGCAAAAAGATCACACAATCACCTGCTCGACCCGCCACAACAACCGTCAGTACAACTTCCCAACCCAATCAGACGGTCACGACAGCGGCACCTTCTATAAACGAGAGATATCTTGAAAAAGTGCTGGAGGATCTTTCGAAAGAAGACGATACTACCTATTTTGAATCAGAAGCCTTCAAGCCATATGTATTTGCCTTTGAAAACGAAGAACAAGTTGAAGACATCCTGATGAATTCAACCAATATTATGGAATTTCGAGAAGGAACATTTATGTCCTACTTTTTGACCGAAGATGAAGAAAAAACAGCCTGGATTAAAACCTCATCAGAACCCAACAAAGTCTATGAACTCAAGATCAATTCAGTAGTACCCAATGTGCCTTATCCTTTACAGGTGATAGAAATCACCCAAATGGGCGTACTGTTATACCGATATCCGGATGAAAAAGAACAGGAGCAAAAAGCCACACCGAGATTGTACCGATTACTGGCCAGGCCGTTTATCGAGATTGCTGAACTTAAAACACAAATTCAATAATATAAAAAGATAGTCAAGGGGGTAATTCTTGTGAAAAAACTGGGGGCATTACTGATACTGACACTTTTCATTTTCCTTGCCATAACATCATTCTCCGCAAAACTGGTGAACTACACTTACCTGCCGGGAGATTCTGAGATCAACTTTGTTTTTATTTACGATGATGAACCGGAAGAATTTGACATACAAAGATTAGATTACGGTAGATATATTGTGATTAACACTCCGGGTGAAATGGCTGACTTGAACTCCATCAACCGATTTATAGGCTATTCGCCTATTATCGGGTTTAAAGCCTCTTCGGGGAAAGGGCAAATCAGTTATCAATTCGACATGCTTCTGCCCAGAGAGCCTCAAGTAGAGATCGTAGCCAATACCTTGAGAATAACCTTCCAGCGAAACACCGAAATCATCCGTGAATTCTCCAGCTATACCGATTCCACCCAATCCGGCGACCGCCACTCTATCATGGCTTTATTGTCCGTTCTAAGAGAATACATGGACATCAACCTGGTGATTGATGAAGCTTCTCTAAAAGGCATACAGCCTGTGGAATTCGTCATGCTCTCGGAAAATCTCAGAGCAGAAGACTTCTTCTTGCAGATTGTCATGAACAACCCAAAGATTGCTTATGCCTTCCTGCCGAACAACACCGTATACGTGGTCAGAAAAGAACTACTGGCGACTAAAATAGAAGAGATCTTAGCGGAAACCTCTCTTTCGCCTCAACAGGAAACATCTTACTGGGCAGCGTATAATTTCCGAATTAACAAAAAATCAACGCTTTACGAACAGTTTGCAAACAGGTATTCGGAGAATCAGACCAATTCGGAATTACGATTTAGTGTTGAGAATTTTAAAAATTACATACAAGCGAATTTTGAAACGTATACACGAGAAGCGCAAGGCTCACTAAACAACGATATCATCACTCTGGCAAAGGGTGGAGACGATGACGAAGAATACGTACCCGTCGGATTGCTGCTGTACGGCGATAACAACCGTCATGAGCGCTTCACCTTCTTCATCCGTTTCTTGGAAGGTGTCAGTTTTTCCGGCGACGGAGAAACCGGTGAAGAAGGCACAAAAAGTGAGACAAGCGATTACCTGTCAAAAATAACCTATTCCCCACTCACCGAGGAGGAAGTTCGGGAGTTCATGGATTTCTATGTCAACTTCAGAACCCGCTTGGGCATTCCCAAACAGGAAATGATCCCCGAATATGAAGAAATTATCTATGAAATCCTGCCTCTTATCAACCAAATTCAAATTACAGGTCCAGTGAATGCCACTCAAAAAATCACATCGTATTTAACCGATTACATCAAAAACAGAAAGGCAAGGGGCAACGAAAAAATAACAGAAATCAAAGTACAAGACGGCTACGGAACTGTCTTTGCTATCGCATTGCGACGATTGTTCCCCAAAGCTATTGTAGATTCGGCGGGTATCAACATCAACACCCTGGTGAACAAACCCACCTTCGAATGGACTTACGAAGA
>CAYYNI010000086.1:0-8701 GCA_964472765.1 uncultured Thermotogaceae bacterium
GAACAGGCGTCTTTATCACCGGAATGGGATCCGAACAGATAACCAAAACTTTCTTCAAAACTAAACAGAACATCGATTCCCTGTTTTCTTAATTTCACCGCCAGATCGCCCAGGTACTTAAACCCGGTCAGCGTTTCTTCTATTTTTAAGTGATAGGCCTGTGCCATAGGTTTAATGGCATCGGTAGTTACAATGGTCTTTAAAACAGCCCATCGTTCACGATAATCCTCTATCCCCTTTTTCCTCAAGATGTAGTCCAAAAGCAGCACGCCCAACTCATTTCCCGTCAAGGCTTGATACCCCTTTTGAGTGAACACCATCATTCCCAATCGATCGGCATCCGGATCGGTGGCAATCAAAGCCTGTGGCTTTCGGGACATTTTTTCTGCCCTCTCCAAGGCTAGTGCAAATGCCTCAGGATCTTCCGGATTGGGAACTTTAACAGTGGAAAAATACGGATCGGGCAGCATCTGTGAATCCACCGTCTGAACCGACACGCCAAAATGGGTCATGATCGGCGGCACAAACTGTGCGCCTGTTCCGTGCAAAGGCGTGTAAACAATCTGCATATCGGCAGACTCAACCGGGTGCCCGTGACTCATTGGAAGGAGTTCGTCATAAACGCTCCTGAAATAACGATCGTAAACTTCTGAACTGACAGGTTGGATTAAATGCGGTTGAGGCTGGGCTTCATCCTTTTCTAACAGCGTAATATCCGCCATTTTCGCCTTTAACCGTTTGATTTTATCAGGCACATATTGAACCCCGTTGGCATCGTAAAGCTTAAATCCGTTGTAATCTTTTGGGTTGTGGCTGGCGGTTATGACAATGCCGGTATCGCAATGAAGAGTTTGAACAGCAAAAGAAAGCACGGGTGTGGGAACCGGCTCGTTGAACAAAAAGACTTGGACGTTTCCAGCAGAAAGGGTTTCTGCGGCGCAGGCAGCAAATTCTTTAGAATATTTACGGGTATCATAGGCAATAACAATCTTGCTTGAGTCTATTCGAAGGGCTTTGCAAATTCGTTTGATCCAAAAATCATTGATCCCGTTCGTACCCGCCCTGATCCTGGATCTGAGACCCCCTGTTCCAAATTCCGCTTCAACTGAAAACCTCTCGTAAAGCTCTCGTTTAAACGCATCGGATGATAATTCACCCATGGCTAACAAATCCGCTTTCATCCATCCCGATGATGCTTCCAGCCATCTTTCGTATTGATTGTTCAGCCTTTCATATTCAGGCAATGCTTTCACCCCATCGATCCGTGATCCTTCATATAATCAGATTATACCATGAAGGCAAGCGATAAAGAGATTTAAAAAAAAGCGTTCAACCTTAGATTTTCGTGCAGTAAATTGCACTTTTCTTCTTGAAGTAACGGTTCAGCTCGATTATAAAATACTCTTTTTTATGAATATATTGTAAAATTATAAATTTTTCCTCTTAAAAATTTGCAATGACATATTCTTTATGATATAATACCGAAAATTTAGGAGGGTCACGTTGATGACAATCGCTCATAAAGATTCTAAGCTAAGCAAAGGCATATTGTTGAACGTCGTTATTATTAGCAGCCCCGCTGATCGGGGGAGCTAAGGTCTTTTGCTAGGCTAAGCACCTTTAAGAGCAGCGGGGAATTCAGCAAAACGAATTCCCCGCTTTTTTTTACCCATTCAAGCTTTTCCGGAAAGGCTTTTGGAATAAAAAAGGACAAGAAATCAAAAAAATTAGGAGGATTTATGATGAAAAAGTTCTGTGTTTGTTTATTCGTATGTGTGATGCTGATGGGAACCCTTTTTGGTGCACAAACACCCGGCGAAGTTAAAATCGCCGCCGTTTTTTCCATGACAGGCGGTGCCTCAGCCTATGGGAGAATGGCTTATCAGGGGGTTCAAGTGGCCATGGAATTGTTTCCTGAAATTCTTGGCTTACCCGTGAACATGGTCGTCATGGATACTAAAAGCGACAAAGTGGAAGCTGCTAACGGTGTTCGCAGGGCTATTGAGAATGAACAAGTCCTGGCCATACTGGGAAATATCATCAGCGGAAATAGCCTTGCCGGAGGAGCGGTTGCAGAAGAATTAAAAACCCCAATGGTATCACCCACCTCTACCAGCCCCATCGTTACACAGGGCAAACAATACGTCAATCGGGTTTGCTTCTCGGATGATTTTCAGGGCCAAGCTGCCGCAAAATTGTTGTACAACCTTGGAGATCGAACGGTTGCCGTGTTTGTAGACGTCGAACAGGATTATGCCGTGTCTTTGGCCAATTATTTCAAAAAGACCTTTGAAAGCCTTGGGGGAACCATCTTTTACGAGTATTACAAAAGCGGAGACCAGGATTTTTCCGCCCAGGTATTAGATGCCATGTCGAAAAACGTAGATGCCTTGTACATGCCCGGTTACTATACCGAAATCGCCCTAATCTGTTCCCAGGCCTATGACAACGGTTTTTACGGAAACCTTGCTACCGGAGATGGTGCCTATGCGGATGAAACAGTAGAAATCGGCGGAGAAGCGGTGGAAGGACTGTACCTGACCGCCGGTTACCATGCAGATTCACCCGCTTTCAACGAAAACGCCGAGATGTTCCTAAAAGCCTTTGCCGAGAAATATCCGGGAGAACAGCCGTCCATGTTTGCCGGTTTGGGTTTTGATGCCTATCTGGTGTTAAGAGATGCCGTTGAGAGAGCCGGAGAATTAGACAGAGAAAAGGTCTCAAAAGCCCTGAGAGAAACCAAAAACTTCCCAGGCTCCACAGGATTCATCACGATCACCAGCGAAGGAAACGCTGAGAAGTCCGTTGTCATTGTCAAAATCGAAAACGGACAGTACGTTTACGATTCCGTTATCAACCCATAAGTTTTAACACAAGCTGGGGATAAGGTATTTGATTTAGGGTCTAGGGTTTCGGGTTTACGACATTCCCCAAACCCTAGATCTCATGTCCTGTTTTTCCAGTTTCAGCAATCAAAATTCGCAGAAATCTTTCAGGGTTGAAGCGGGTTTTTCACAAAGGGGTGTTGTTGTTGAAAATCGAAATTCTATTGCAGCATGTGATAAACGGACTCAGCCTGGGTTTGTTGTACGCA
This sequence comes from uncultured Thermotogaceae bacterium, assembly GCA_964472765.1. Lineage (GTDB taxonomy): Bacteria > Thermotogota > Thermotogae > MWEM01 > MWEM01 > JASUTC01. Next base: position 3,095 of record CAYYNI010000086.1, read on the forward strand.
CTGATTGCCGTTGGCTATACCATGGTTTACGGCATACTCAAACTGATCAATTTTGCTCACGGCGAGATCTTTATGATGTCCACCTTTTTTACCTTTTACGCCATCACCCTGTTCGGCCTACCCTGGTGGCTGGGGATGCTGGTGGGCATAGCCGGAGCCGCCTTGCTGGGTATGAGCGTTGATAAGATAGCCTATAAACCGCTGAGATCCGCTCCACGTATCTCGGCACTCATCACGGCTATCGGTGTATCAATGTTTTTACAGAGCTTGGCAATCGTCATCTTCGGTGGGATACCCGAATCGTTCAGAACCGTTTTTCCCGATTTTTTTAATAAAATCTACACCATCGGCGGCGAAGTCATCGTCAATCGGGGCAGGGAAATCGTGATCAACGCCATCCGAATCCCCAGCATTACGATCATCACTTTTATCGTAACGCTCATCACCTTTTTCATCCTATGGTTCATCTTGTACCGGACGAAATCGGGAATGGCCATGAGAGCCGTATCCATGGACACTAAAGCCGTTGCCCTGATGGGGATCAGTGTCGATAAAACCATCGGCTTGACATTCGCCTTAGGATCAGCGCTTGCCGCCATCGGTGGGATATTGTGGGTGGGAAAATACCCGCAAGTCTGGCCCATGATCGGTTTTATGCCGGGACTTAAAGCATTTGTCGCCGCAGTCATCGGCGGCATCGGTTCGGTAACCGGGGCTATTGTAGGAGGCATTCTGTTGGGATTGATTGAGATCCTTGCCGTTGGGCTGCTGCCCCAAATGGCAGGCTATCGTGACGCCTTTGCCTTCATCCTTCTGATTCTGTTGCTGTCGTTCAAACCAAACGGCATCATGGGAAAAAAGGAACTGGTGAAAGTATGACGATCCCTGATAAAAAAACACTCCGCATTCGAATACAAATTCTGTTAACGATATTATTCATCATCGGAGTCTGCATCCTCTTTTATTTTGCCGAAGAAAACTTGAATAGCTACATGATCCGAATCCTCTCACTCATCGGCATCTTCGCCATCATGGCGGTCAGCTTGACCCTGATCAACGGTGTATCAGGCATGCTTTCCCTGGGACATGCCGGCTTTATCGCCATCGGTGCTTACGTTGCCGCATTGCTCACCATGAGCGTCCAACAGAAAGAAGCCTCTTTTATTTTGATGGGCGTGGCATTTCCCATCAACACCCAAGCCCTCTCCAGCATCCCCTTCTTTTGGGCTACCTTGGCGGGCGGAAGCGTGGCAGCCCTTATGGCATTTGTTGTAGGATGGCCAACCATGAGACTTTCAGGGGATTATCTGGCCATCACCTCATTGGGTTTTGCCGAGATCATCCGCATCTTCTTATTGAACTGGAACCGCATCACCAACGGTTCACTGGGGCTCAAAGGCATCCCCTCATACACCAACATCTGGTGGTCCTGGGGATGGCTGCTGATCACGCTGCTGGTGATTGGCAGCTTTGCAAAAAGCTCTTACGGAAGGGCTCTGCGAGCCATCCGGGATGACACCATCGCCGCAAAGGCCATGGGCATCAACGTATTCAAGCATCAGCTCGCTTCATTTGTGCTGGGTGGCTTCTTCGCCGGCGTAGCCGGTTCTCTGTATGCCCACTGGCTCACCTCCATTGATCCTAAACCCACCACTTTGGGCATCATGCTGACTTTTAACATATTGATCATGATCGTATTGGGCGGACTCGGAAGCCTTTCAGGCGCAGTCATCGGTGCCGGTCTGTTTGCCGTTCTTTCGGAATTCCTCAGATTCGTAGAATCCGACATGACCCTTTTCGGATTCACCATTGCCGGCATCTCCGGCATGAGAATGCTGGTCTTTTCAGCTCTGTTCATTCTCATCATGATATTCTGGCAAAAAGGCATTATGGGACGTAACGAACTCACTTGGAACGGCCTTTACCGAGTCATCGGCAAGTTTAAAAAGGGAGAAAACCATGGAGAATAAAGCCAAAAAACCCATTTTAACCATCGATCAAATGACGATGCGCTTTGGTGGCCTGGAGGCGGTCAGTGATTTCAGCGCACACATTCAACCGGGGGAGATTTTGGGGCTCATCGGACCCAACGGCGCCGGAAAAACCACCATATTCAACGTCATCACCGGCGTTTATCAGCCCACACGCGGACATATCTATCTGAACGATCAAGCCATCGACCATTACGAACCCCACTTTATTACCCATTTCGGTATAGCCAGAACCTTCCAAAACATCCGATTGTTTCAAACCATGACCGTCATGGAAAATCTACAAGCCGCCATGCACCATGAATTGTCCAACATCAAACCCGATAAAATCATGCAAAAATGGAAACAAACCAAAAAAGGTGCCAGTGATTGGTGGTTTTGGAAAGCCATCTTTAAATTGGGATATTTCAAAAAGGAAAGTGAACAGCGGGAAAAGGCCGCATACATCCTTGAAAAACTGGGAATGCTCAAGCACAAAGACGAACTGGCTCTTTCCCTTCCCTACGGCGAACAGCGAAAGCTTGAAATAGCCAGAGCACTCGCAACAACACCACAACTGCTGCTATTAGATGAACCGGCAGCAGGCATGAATCCCTCCGAATCGGTTGCGTTGATGAACCTCGTCAGAAACATTCGGGATACATTCAACGTAACCGTATTCTTAATCGAACACGATATGAAATTTGTCATGGGATTATGCGAAAGAATCATCGTCTTGGACTACGGTAAGGCCATCGCCATGGGTGATCCCGCACAAATCAGATCCAATCCCAAAGTCATCGAAGCCTATCTCGGAGAGGAGTGGAAAGATGTCATCGTCGGTTGAGCACATGCTTCAGATCCGTGATCTCATAATCAATTACGGCCCTATCAATGCCGTCAACAAAATCTCGATAGAAGTCCCGGCCGGTAAAATTGTCACACTGATCGGGGCAAACGGTGCGGGGAAAACATCCACCCTATCCGGAATCAGCGGCCTGGTAAAAGTCAAAGCCGGTTCCGTTGTCTTTCAGGAAAAAAACATCACCAACATGCCCCCTCACCTCGTCACACAAATGGGTATCGTACACGTCCCGGAAGGCCGAAGAATCTTTTCGGGATTAACCGTGAAAGAAAACCTCACCATGGGAGCCTATAATCGAAAAGACAAACCGGGCGTCAAAAATGACCTGGAATGGATCTTCTCACTGTTTCCCATATTAGAGGAAAGGCTGAACCAGCCGGGGGGAACCCTTTCTGGGGGTGAGCAGCAAATGCTTGCCATCAGCCGAGGCCTCATGAGCAATCCAAAGCTCATGATGCTCGATGAGCCCTCTTTGGGCCTTGCTCCCCTGCTGGTTAAAGAAGTATTTGAAGTCATTCAGAAGATCAATAAAGAAGACGGTGTAACCATCCTGTTAGTCGAACAAAACGCCGCTTCGGCATTGTCCATCTCCGACGAAGCCTATGTCATCGAAACCGGAGAAATCATCATGAAGGGAGAAGCTGCAGCCCTTCTGTCAAACCCGGACGTACAAAAGGCCTATCTGGGCATGTAACAACAACACACGCAACAAAAAACCTCATCTTAAAATTGGCAGATGAGAAACACTCATCTGCCATTGTTTATAGCTTTTTCCAGCAATACTCAAATCCGTTATCATCCTTAAAAACAAGCCCGAAAAGGGCATTTTTATTCTCGCTAAACCCCTCATACTCCTTATACATGGCTATATCGTTAAAGTAAATCTCATGGTATTTGGAATCCAACTCCCGCTTACTGGAACAAACGTACAACATCTGATCGATAATCAAACCGATTTGCCTGCCGGTACGCTCGCACAGCCAGTAAACCTCAAACCCCATCCGTTTTAGTTTATTCGTCATCCAGGCAAAATCCCCTTTGGTGGTCATCTTATAACCCGTATCCGGATCCACAATCTCATCATTGCCGGGATATTTCTCTTGCTCAAGGCGGAAAAGCTTTTTCATAATGGAAATAATCGTCTCTTTCACATCAATCCCCCCTCATCCTTTAACAAGATTCTACCAAGCCCACCGTGAAGAAAACGTGAAGACGTGAAAAGGATGGAATCAGGAAAGAAAAGGCGATTTTTATTAAATGATTTTTTTATTTTCTTATGATTACTTTAAAAAGATTATTTTCTCGATCATCCATAAAATCGATATCCGGATAAGCCTTAAGGGCTCTACGAATACCATTTCCCAAACCACGATAGGGTATCAATTTCGTTGCAAAAGAGGCTAAAATGGGGTTGCGAATATTCGAATTGCCAGATTTAAATTTTCTATCGTTAAGTTATTGGGTAAACGACCAGGACTGATCAATTCAATTCTGTTATTAAAATCAAAAAATCCTAACGGGTGCTAAAATAAAATAGGGCCTGCTGAAAAACTAAAAATTCCTCCCTTGGGGGAGGTGCCCCCGTAGGGGGCGGAGGGGGTTCTCGTGAGACTACCATTAATAGTGATGTTCACGTTAGAACGTTTAGACCACCCCACGGGGGGGATTTCCCGCCTTTGGTTATACGTGATGTTTTGTTTTTAAAAAACTTCAAGGACTGTTTCTAAAGTCCATGCACCTAAACAGACAAAAAAAGCTGTAAATATTTATTAGTGGGGGTTCTGAGTTTTTCAACAAGCCCTAAAATAATCCCTGTGAATAAATGCATTAGCGATTAATTCTTCCAACACAATCCTGGGAATCTCCGGATCGCCTAAAGACAAATCAACATCAGCCAAAGAAAGCCCATTCACCAGTTACTCGTCTCCATGAATCCGATTTGAATTCCGAAACATTCTCAGTAATTCATCAGGTGAAGTCACCTTTCGTTTATCAGTTCCATTTTTAACGAATATAGTTCCCGAGCGATCCATATATGGTTTGCTAATGCCCTTGAAAACCTTTATGGCAATCACTACCCCGTCAGGATGCAAAATATTCTCCGTTTCGACAGCAATAGGCGGTTTTATCATTGAATTTGCGGCATTTGATATACGATTATCAAGTTTTTTTCACTTATAATTTGATTTGTTAAACCCTCGACTTCATTTGTTGGAGTGATGCCAATAAAAGTGTACTTTATATTTCTCTCATATTATATCGTTTTCCGCAAAAGAATAATAATCCATGGTGTTAAATATGATGTGATCCAGAAGACTCAAACCTAATAATTGGGCGGCTTCTTTCAGTTGTTTTGTGATGGTAATATCCTCCTGGCTGGGATGGACACTGCCCTGGGGATGATTGTGGGCGATGATGACTGCGCATGCCCTTTCAGAAAGTATATCTGCAAAGACTTCTCTGGGGTGGACATGGGTTTTGTTCACCAGGCCCATGCTGACGACTCGAACACTCATGACTTCGTTGGCGCCGTTGATGGAAATGGAAAGAAAATGCTCCTGTTTTCTATCTGCATAATGACGGATCAGGGGTAACACATCTGCCGGGAATTTAATCTTTAAGCCTTCGGGTTTGATCCTTCTTCTGACAAACTCAAAGGCTGCCGCAATGGAAGCGGCTTTGGCATTACCGATGCCATCGATCTTAATCAAATCATAAGCAGAGAATGACAGGCCTTTTTCATCGATGATTCTGACGATCTTTTTGGACAAG
>CAYYNI010000087.1:0-8597 GCA_964472765.1 uncultured Thermotogaceae bacterium
CAAGAATCTTATCTCGACGCAATTTTTCATCAGTTTGAGTTGCTCTGAACAAATTCGCAGCTAATTCTGTGCTCCCCATATGGTCCAGGATTTGCTCGTTCTTCTTTAATTTCTTTCTTTTTTTTATATCACCAGCAGTTAAACCGCCATATAAACCTCTATATCCATGATTTTGGAAAACAGCAAAATCTCTATTATCAACTACACCCGCTTGATTTGCAGCTTCTGCTAAAGATTTATTATGTTTTTTCATTTCATTCCTAATAGCAAGTCTTTTGCCTTCCTCCGTCATTTGATCATAATCTTCAATAAGTTCCTGTTGTCGTGTTTTAACAGCAAAATATGTTTGACCTAATGCAATAATCTTTTTTCTAGGGTCTGCATTCTGTACAATAAGATAGCATGCATATCTTGAGAGCAGAATATCTTTTATTATTCTTATCTTGTTTAAACCTATTTCTGCCTTTTTGTCGATGTCGACAAAATGGACAGAAATATCATTAATACTGTTTTCGCAAGCCTCTTTTGCTTTGTTGATAACATTCGAAAACTTTCTCCATTCAGTATATCCAAGAACATCTTGCAAATCTCTGGCTGACCAAAATTCTTGTCCATATTCATTTTTCATTTTTATAGTCTCGAAAACACTTTCACTGTATTTTTTCATGTCATCCAAAAAGAACCCCACCTTTAATTTACTATTTAATGTAACCAAAGGGCCTGTCCCCTTGGCTAAAACAAGACCGTCAGAAACAACACCGTCAGTGTCAGGCCCATCACCGTTATGTTGATAATCATCATCCATTTATTGACTTTAAGGTTTTTATCCAGGGTTTCTTTGTTAGCTACCATAATCTCTTGTTCTTTAATCTGCTTATGATAAGCTTTCTCAAATTCGGCCAGATTGTTTGCCATATCATTTTTTGCCCGCTCCTTCATTGCTTCGATTTCCTGAGTGCTTGAATGGAGCTGGTTTGAAACCATTGCTTTTCCGTTTTCAAGCAGTTCTTCCAACTCCGATTTGATCTGTGCGAATTGCTTCATAGCGTCATTCTCGCATACATTGATCTCGGATTTTAAACGATCCATTTCACCAGACGACAGCACTTTAATCTGCTTCTGATACGCCTGTTCCGATGTCTTTAGCCTTTGATTGAAATCCTCGCCGGCAGCTTGTGCTTGCTCACGCTGTGAATCGTTGTATTGACTAAATTCATCTATTGTTTTGTCAATCTTTTCACGAATACGATCATATTCTTCCTGTTTTTCTGCCACATAGGCCGTCAAATGGTCAGATCGATCCACAATGGTCCGCAAACGGTCTTCAAAACGGCTGATCGTTTCCTGAATATTTCTTGCTTCAGAGAGCTGACGGTCGATAGCCAGATTGTTTTGAGACAGCAGTTGTCCAATCGCTGTTTTTTGAGCCATGAAGCTGTCGATCTTTTCGATTTTCTCACTAATCTGTGAATCTTCCAGTTTGTGTTGTCTGTTTTCCAATTCGCTCAGATTACCGGTGCTTGTTGCCAATTGTTCTTCCACAACATGAATCTGCTCTGTCACGCTGTTTTTTGTCTCGTTTATACGGGACAAATGATCGTTCATGGCGGTTAAATCCTCTTCGCAAGAGACTTCAAAATTCAACAATTTACTTTCTATCTCATCAATACGCCCGTTGATCTTTTCTGACAATTTCTGAAAGGTGCTCTCAAGTTCATCATGTCTTTGCTCATATTCATCGATCTTGTGAACCTTGCCCATCAACGCTTCAACCGGCACTTTATACCCCAGAATATCTTTTAAGGCGTCGGCATATTGTGAAATTTGTTCCAACAACCGACCAACCCGGCCATTTAGCTGTTCAAATTCCTCTGTTCTTTCAACGATCAAACCCGACTGGGTAACCGTTTTCTTGCGGATATCACTCACGTGCTTGCTCATATCGGAAAAAAGCTGTCTCAACTGTTCCAGTTCATCCAGAATTCTTGCTTCAGCTTCCATGGTTTAATCCCCCTTTTTTGTTGAAAACACCCCAGTCTGCAAGTATCTTTTTCTCAATTGTTCAATGATGTCGTTGGGAAATTCCTCTCCCCACGAAAATTCATCCCATTCATAGCCGGATAAGCGGATAAGCGTCCTGCCCTGAAAAACCAGTTTATTAACCAGATTTAGAATATTGAGTTTGGACGTATTCAAACTGTCCAGCGGATGGGTTTTAGTAGGATCCATACGAAGCATCTTTAAAAAGACTGACATAAGCGGTTCAGACAACTCATCTACAGTTTGAAAAAGCGCCACCGCATCCGATTTTTCGCTGTCCGATGCCTTACTGCCAGAAGAACTCAAAACGACTTTCTCAGAATCCTTTTTTTGAACGGTTCCATCAGCAATTTGTTCCCTTTTTTCAGGATATTCAAATGATTTGAAGTCCACGGAATGATCATCCTCATGAAGAATACGGTCCTTAATATCAGAGAGGATTTTCAGCCCTTTCAACAGCTTTTCCTCAAAGGCATCATAAGGATCATCTGATTCATCGGGGACCATTACGGGTTCGCTTGCTGTTCTTTCTTCCTCTCCCTCAGCATCCGAATCCTCCGGGACAACCGGCACATCATCCGGAGGAACTTCAAATGTTGAAGGCACTTCTTTGAATAAATCTTCAGGCTGAAGTAGATGAATCTTTTTCAAACTGTCAATATCCATATGAAAACGGATGGAAAGCGGTTCATTCGAAGCTGAATCTGCACGGCTATCCTCTTTATCTGAATATACTCCTTCCAAATAAACATTTTCCAGCGCATTTTCCAGATCATTTTTGTAAAGGGCGTTCAATAGATTTCTAATAATCAAAATTAAAATTCCATAATAGTAGCGTTTAAAAGACGGCGCTTGAATGGAATTGATGGGCCGGTCATCATCCTGAGAAACGAAAACAGACAATTTGTCGGGAAAGGCAAAATGAAGCTTCAAGTCATGGGTTTGCTGATCATAGGCACAATGAAAATCACTGTGATAGAAAAAATCATGCGGGATATTTCGAATGACCTTTAAGAAAAACCAGATCACTCCCTCAGGCTCTTTATTTGTGTACTGACGAAAGCGTTGTTCCACATCGTTCATTTCACCGAAAGATTTCCTGGACAGTTTCTCCCGCCATTCAGCCATTCTATTCTCATTTCTCGCATCAATTTTCCGATTCGATTCTTCAACCTCAGCAACATCGTGGGCATACTGCTTTTCGATAAATTCGATCTGAACCGACTCGTTTGCAAAATAAACGGAAAAATCCTCACCATACCGCTTCAAATAGTCCGCCTTGTCAAAGGTCGGAACCGGCTTCTTTTTTTCAAGCAGCGGTTGATCACCGTCAAAACCCTCCTGACGAAGTAAATCGCTAAAATAGAGGATGCGATAATTTTCAAGACATTCCAAAAACGCCTTTTCCATCTTACTTTTCTCTTTTTTATCCATGATGACGGCTCCTTATTTGGATTTTTTACTCCTCTCCCCTCAAAATCGTACACTCAAAAGCCTTACACGCCCGATACTTCTGATTTCTCAAAGCGATATCAAAATAACTCTCATCGAATTTTTGAAAGATATCCAAGCCTCGATCCAAGTTGATTTTCCAGCCCGTATCCGTAATGATATGCCTGGCGTGGATGGTGTGAGTTCTGTCAAAAGACCAGTGAAAATCTATTCCCGTTTGGGAGATATTTTTCCTGACGGCATCCAGCCCGGCTTGCTGGGCGGTGACGTCCCAATCGTCTTCAGAAGTCAATAGTGAGACCTTCATTTCTTCAGAAGGGTCTTTCAAATCGGCAATCATCTCCAGTAATTCGGTAAGATTTCTGATCTGAAAAGGGGCCCGAATATAAGGATCTGTTATTTGGATTGTTTTGGCTCCTTTTAAATAATTGCCAAACAACTCTTTATAGGATATACCCTTCTGATTTTCACGAATGCAAATTTCCTTAGGTTTAAGGGGTTCGTCTGCGTTGATTGGGCCTCTTTTTGCTTCTAAAGCGTCATCATTTTCATTTGATTCGGCGCCTTTTTCCTCATAGGTACTTTTATAGATCCCGGGATACTCTGTTTCCTCCAACGTCTTTACCTTATGACTGGTCCCTGCCGTAAGATTTTGATAGCCAAACTTCACCGGAGAATACGTGGGATCAATCCGCATCAGCTGATCTTTCACCCGTTTTCTCCCCTCGATGGCAAAGTCAATTAACTCATCCACTTCCTCTTCGTTCGCCTCTCCGTGGGGGAAAAGGAGCTTCATCAGCCCTGAAAAGGTCTTTTGCACCCCGTCTTTATCCCGAGTTGAAATATCAGAGAACAGTTCAAACCGGCCGGTGTATTTCTGAGAATAATCCAACTCTCTCAGATTCCTGAAAACCTCTGCGAGATAATCCACCACGAACCCATACCCTTGAGTAAACATCTCCCCGCGGATGATATCCACTTCCCAACCCGGCAGGTAAAAGTGAATGCGGTCCAGAAAAGCCGAATCGTGAAATTGCTCGGGTAAATCGTCAAACAAATCCGTATGCTTCAACATATAGGCAAGAGTATGCTGGGTATTACCCACAAAAACCATGGAAGCCTCCGCCTGAATCTGCTCGATGCCTCTGGAAAAACTCTTGTTGGCCATATAATTCTTCATAATATCCACCAGAGATTTATTCGCCTTCTTCGTCTTCCCGGCAAACTCATCAAAGGCCACCACATCCCAATATCCCACAAGCCCGATCTTTCCGGTGGAGTTATTCACAAACAGCTTGGGAACTGTTACCTCCCCACCGGAAATGAGAATCCCATGGGGTGAAAACTCCGAGTAGATATGGGATTTGCCCGTCCCCTTGGGCCCCAACTCAATCAAATTGTAATTTCTCTCACAATAGGGCACCAGCCGGGACAGCTGAAGAAACTTGCTCCGTCTCTCCATCATATCCGGGTTAAACCCAATACTTTGTATCAACAGGTCAATCCACTCGTCGACATCAAATTCCCTTCGAAGGGACAGAAATTCTTCAAAATCACAATAAGAAAGCTGGATGGGCTTAATACTATTCAAAATCCACGGGCACGCACGGGTATCCTCAAAAAACTCATAACTGAGATCGGCAATACACCAAACCCCACTCACCAGCAATTTCTCATTTCGCTTCACCGTTTCAGGATCCACCAGCACATGCTTAATCCCCAGGTTTGCAAAGTGCGCTTCATAAGCATCCGTTTTCTCATTCAGCTTCACACCAATCTTGTCAATAACCTTATGCCCCGAACGTTTCTCCCGAATCTTAGACTTGATCAAATCCGCCTCAGAGCGATGGACATAATGCTCCGCCAAAATTGCCTTCACATTCTCGATCCCCGTCTCGATGGCCTTCTCATCACTGGTGGCACAATACTGGCCCAACAAATACTCCAACACATAAGTTGGGACAATTGCGTTGCCCCTGACCTTTTTGACCAGGTCTTTTCGGACGACTTTTCCCTGAAAATGCTCGTTTATTTTATTATCTAATTCGGACATGATTAACCTCCATTTTGGGCAAGAAAACTACTCTCCCGGTAGAACCTTCTCTTTATTTTAAAGAATTCATTAAAAATATAAGATTAAAATGAAATTATATATCTGTTAAATTCTTGGTTTTTGAACAGAACCGTGATATTATAATGATGTCCCATGTACCTATGGTACAGCAATATACCGAGTGTATATTCGCAAGGGCTACATAACCGCTTTTATAGCGGTTTTTGTTTTTATTGTATGGGTTTCCCAGTTCTTACATATTTTTGATGCTCTTTTTTCAGTTGGTTCTTCTTCTTTTGTGTAACATAATACGCCGTGATCAAATAATATCTTGAAACATCATGTATATCAATAACGATACAATATCGTTCACTCTCATGCCAAATATGGTGCCTTATCTTTCCTCTTACTATTTTTTCGAAATGCTTAATACCCAAGGTTATAAAATTCTCGATGAAGAATTTAATCCAGAGTATTTTCTCGCTTCTAGATGGATCAGGTAATCTATCGCCAGTTGATGGTTCTTCCTTTGTGATTAAATGCCAGAAACACTTAATTTTATTGTCTTCCAAAATATGTTGGTTGGGGATTTCAACTGAAATATAATCTCTTTCGTGTACAGGTATCTCTTGAATCAGAGTTTGAAGAAAACATTCGTATAAAGCCTCAATATAATCTTCAAAGGAATAATAATCACCGATTTTAATCAAAGCTGGGAAGTCCATTCAATAGGCCTCCAAACTAAAATATTCAATTTCTCTTCGGATAACAGACTTGTTCGATCAAGAGGTACTTCAAAATCTCTTTTTATTTTATTGATAATTTCTAATTTCGCTTCAGATGTCATTAAGCCCCTGTAGTTATAACAAAGAGCTCCGATTAATAAGTCTGCTATTTGCAATATTTGAACTTCGTGAGATTGAACAATCTGAATTTTACGGATTTTTTTTTCTAAAGAATATTTTGATTGAATATTCAATATTTCCTTTAACTTCCTTGTTTTTGTCCCCCCTTTGGTATTTTTCATGTCCAAATATACATTAAAAGAAGCTTCTTTTTTTAAAAGTATCTTGAGCATGGTGTAATACATTTTATAATACCAGGTGTCATGATCTTGATTGTATTCTTTATGCTTTAATAGACCTTTATCTGGAATCAATAAACCTCGAAAATTCAGAAATGGATTACTTCTAAAATAATCAATAACCTCTAAGTACAAATCAATTTTATTCATCGAAACTTTAACCCATTTGAGTTCCAGATTTGGATGCACATCATATTTTAACTTTATCATTTTTAAATCTTGGAAGACTTGTCTTATTTTATCTTTTTCACACCATACCCCTCCCAAAGCCATTACCGATATGCCGTCATTCTCCAAATGACAAGATTCATCACAATAAATGTTATATTCGGTGGTAAAAACATTTTTCTTCAATAATACCCCTCACTTTTATAATCACTTTTTTTGAAATCCTATTTCCTTTCATCACTCTCCACCCGTTCCTCCTGAATCTCCCTCAAAGTCTTATTATTCTCATCCTTCCAGGCAATTCTTCCATTTGCGGCTCCCCCCACCAAAACACCGGCTGCCGTTGACGGTGAATTAAATCGGTAATCTTGTGTGAAAATCAAAATCCCATCCTTTTCTTTTAATACCTGGCGTGATAACAACTGTTGTCGCATTTCGTGCATATATTTATGAATGGAGGCCGTTTCTTCTGCTCTTGCCTGAGAACCTTTCAAAACCACAAACCCGTCATCAGCTTCTTGTCCTTGCCCCTTTGCACCTCTTTCAGATATGAACAACAAATCTTTAGCATTTTTGTTCACCGTTTTTTTAGCCTGTTCAAAGGCATCGATCCCCAAAACAGGAAAAATCAAAAGCATCTCGGCCAGAAAACCCTTGGAGTCTTCCTTATCCGATTCATGTAAACCCGGTTCCCTTGGATCAACGTTGTTTTCAACATCCCATTGATTGGCTTCTTTCGCCAGTTTGATCAGCTGATATTCCAGGAATTTCACATGAGCGGTGTTGAGCGTGCCATCCGTACACGAAAAGGCAACAAAGCTATCCCAGAAATCCTTCCCGCTGACATGCTGCTTCAGGCGTTCTTTTAATACATCCGATTGTCCGATGTAGATTTTTTGTGATCCTTCCGGTTCCGTACCCGTCAACACATAAACCCCCGGCTTTACCAATTCTTCCCGATTGATGGCAGAAGAAAGCTGGGACCGGTTTGCCATCACGGCTGTCCCGGTCCAGTTGGACTTGCTGAGGATGCGAATCCCTTCAGGAGACCCGTCAGGGAGAAATATTTTGATCGTTGCACCGATTTTTTCTGTGTATTTCATGTGGTAGCTCCTTTTAGGATTGGCATTTTTCTCCTAAACTCCGAATTCATCTTGTGCCATTCTGCCAATTGATAGATAGGTGTCGGAATCATAGTCTTTAACCGCTTCGATGACTTTTTGATATTCATCTACCATATTCAATGCCAAATAACTATAAGCAAATAATTCAAAAAGATCGTTGTCGTCTATTTCATCAGCGACCAGATTCAACAACAAAATGCATTTTTGGTATTCTCCTTTGTAAAAAAAGATTCTGGCTAAATCATATACAATGTTCGCTAGGATTCCGGTATCTTCATATAGAGTAGAAAAATGTGCAGCTTTTAATAAATCGTCTTGTGCTTCATCATAATGACCAGATTCAATTTGAACTTGTCCCCTTTTCGATAGCATCCAGTGGTTTGAACGATCTTTTTCAAGATACTCTGAGCATGCGTTTAGGGCATTCTGAAAAAGATTGTCTATCAAATAAAAATCACAAAGATACCAATAAGATACTGGAGATTCAGGTTGTTCTTTTTTTAGTGAAATACAATTTCGTTTTAACTCAGGTTTCATACCATAATTTAGACATACTCTTAAAATTTGTTCTGCTATTCCAATATTTTTATCAGCGCTGTAAGCCTTTTGATAGTAATTGATAGCCTTTTCTGGGTCTTCTAGTTCAACATAAACATCGCCTAAAGCGGTAAAAGCG
>CAYYNI010000088.1:0-8448 GCA_964472765.1 uncultured Thermotogaceae bacterium
TCCCCTTTCATCTTTAATCTATCATGATCCAAAGTATTTTTGCCTGTTTGTCCTTCCTATGATTTTTCAACTGATGGACCTTGTCTGCTTGATAATAGAAACAGTCTCCAGTTTCCAGCGCATAGGGTTTTTCGTCAAGAAAAAGTGTTAATTCACCTTCCAGAACAAAGCCAAATTCATCCCCTTCATGAAAATCTTCAGCTTCAGTCTCTGCGCCGGGCTCTAAAATGGTCATGAATGCATCGATCTTTTTATCCTCGACCTCATTCATCAGCATCTGAGAAGTAATTCCTTGAGGTTCATCATATACCGGCACTCTTTCTTCCTTCTTGTAAAGAACCTTTTGAGATTTATAATCGGAAAAAAAGGACTTTAAATCACTGCCCACAGCCTTGATAATCCGCTCAAGATTTTCCACAGTAGGTGAAGTTTTACTGGTTTCAACCTGTGAAATAAAGCTTCTTGCCAAATCCGCTCTTGCCGCAACTTCTTCCTGAGTCAATCCTAAAGAAAGCCTTAGTTTTCTGATCTTACTGCCAAGCTCCATAATCTACCTACTTTCGTGTGCACTAAAATAACCAAAAATGTCATTTTAGACCACATTATAACATGATCTGTCGCACCCTGTCAATACATGGAGCAAATCGAGGCTAATTGATGAAAAGATAGAAAAAACAGCTATCAGAAGCAATAATCATCATATTTTTGCTTATTAATCATTCAATAGGATGCTCAAAGATAATTAGTAAGTGACATTTGTGGTTTATATAAAACATGTAAGACGTTATTAGTCAGAGTTGTTATCAGAATCAATTCTATCCAACAACATTTTTAAAGCGGCCTTAACGGTTCTTGTTCTGATTTTTTTTCTGTTTCCTTTAAAGAAGAATTGCTTCCAAGTTGTTTGGCCATTGTAGCATAAGCCAATAAAAACAGTGCCTACGGGTTTTTCAGCTGTACCACCGCCGGGGCCGGCGATGCCGGTTGTGGATAAAGAAACATTGGTACCTATGGCTGTGCACACAGCGCTTGCCATGGCTTCTGCTACCTGTGAACTGACTGCGCCGTATTGTTCGAAAAGCTTTTCATCGATTTGGAGTCTATTGATTTTTTCTTCATTTGAATAGGTAATCAATCCACCTCTGAAGGTTTCAGAGGCACCTGGAATATCCACAATGGTAGATGCTAAGAGCCCACCGGTACAAGACTCTGCAAGCGAAAGCTTCAAAGAGCATTTGACCAGTTTATCGACCACGACACTTTCCAGGGTGTCATCGTTGGTCCCATATATATATTGTCCCAATCTTTCCCTTATTTGTTGTTCAACCGGGAGAATCTTTGATAACGCTTCTGCTTCGGTATCGGCTGAGGCGGTTAAGCGCAATTTGACCTCTCCATCTCCGGCATAGGGTGCAATCGTTGGGTTAGTTTGACTGTCAATGATGTCTTCAATGATCTCCACCATGTAACTTTCGCCAATGCCAAACATCTTGAGTTCCTTTGACAGGAAGATTCCTCTTTGATAACCTGAAAGGATTTTACAGACTTTTTCAAACATAGGATGCAATTCATTGGGAGGACCGGGAAGCAGTACAATTCTTTTTTTGTCTTTTTGCAATATTGCCCCCGGGGCGGTGCCGTTGTTATTGTCGATAACGATGGCTTCTTTGGGGAACATAGCTTGTTTTAAGTTAAATTTACTAATCGGACGATCGTTAAAATAGGTTTTAAGTCTCTCCAGAGAGGGTTCATGTAATATCATTTCTTGTTCAAAAAAATTACAAGCAGCCTCTTTGGTAATATCATCCTGCGTGGGTCCTAAACCACCGCTCATGACTACCAAATCGGCACTTTGAAAAGCCGCCTGCAAAGCGTCTTTAATCCTTATGGCGTTGTCGCCTACTACGGTTTGTTTATATAAGGATACTCCCATTCCGGAAAGTCTTTCGGAGATAAAAGCCGCATTGGTATTGACGATAGATCCCAACAACAGCTCCGTACCAACACAGATTATTTCGCATACCATCCTTACACCTCAACAAAGATGAACACTTATTTATTATATTATGAGTGTTTTCATTTGATATTATTAAGTCTTTTTCGATTGCCTTTCTTTTTTAAATCCTTTGGGACTGAATACTTAAGGCCTTTTTTAAGTCTCTTGAAGTGATCATGTTCATAAGAATCAGGATTTTACCGATCTTCTCATTCATTATTCTTTGACGTTCCAAAGCAACGGCCAGCTTATCTTCATTTAGGACCCCTAAAAGACAAAGCAACTCCCCAATCTTAATACCAGGGTGAATCTCAACCAGTTCCTCATGCCCGCAATAAGGGCAATTGAGGTCTTTTTGATTGCTTACCGAAGAACTGGAGAAGGAAGTTTTGAAGCAAGATTTACAGATAAATCTTTTCATACTCTACCTCAACGATAGAACTCTCGTTCCATTTGATTTCTCCACTCAATGAATTAATATACACAATTTAACAGTTTTTGTCAAGATCTTTGTTCGTTTGTGTTTACATCTTTTTTAACTGTTGAGGGTTGCCGATTTAGCCCTATCATGTTATGATTTCACCGTAAGCTATAATAATAAAATTTTCGATTATACAAACGAGAAAAAGGGGGAGAACAATGATTGAGAGATATTCCTTATCTCCAATGAAGGAAATCTGGGACTTACAAGCTCAGTATCAACGCTGGTTAGAGGTGGAACTGTCGGTGGTAAAGACCTTTGAAGAGACGGCAAAAGCCCCGAAGGGAACGGCCGACAAAATACGTCAAAATGCTCATATCGATGTGGAAAAGATATTATCCATAGAGGAGATTACCCGACATGATGTGATTGCATTCATCAAAGGCATAACGGAGAATATGGGGGATGAAGCCAGGTATTTTCATATGGGGATGACTTCCTCGGATGTTGTGGATACGGCCTGGTCAATAGCCATGCGTGATGCAATGCAGCTGATCATCGACAAAAACCGGTTGTTTATTGATGTGCTTAAAAAAGGTGCCCTAAAGTACAAAAAAACGGTGACTTTGGGACGAACCCATGGCATACACGCCGAACCCACGTCGTTTGGGCTCAAATGGCTGTCGTATTTAAGCGAAGCACAACGCAATCAGACAAGGCTTGAACAAGCCCTGCATCAAATCTCTCAAGGAAAAATCTCAGGGGCTGTTGGCAATTATGCCAACATCACACCCGAAGTTGAGGCGAAAGCCCTGTCCAAATTGGGACTGGATGTTTGTGAATGTTCCACACAGGTTGTTCCCAGAGATGTTCATGCCCAGTATTTGGTTTCTTTGGCGCTTTTGGGGGCATCTATCGAGAGAATAGCCCTTGAAATCAGGCATCTTCAAAGATCGGAAGTGCAGGAAGCCCAGGAACCATTCAGGAAAGGTCAAAGGGGATCTTCCGCCATGCCGCATAAAAAAAACCCCATCATCAGCGAAAGACTTTGCGGAATGGCCAGATTGCTCAGGAGCAATGCGGATGCTTCATTGGAAAATATCGCCCTTTGGCATGAAAGGGACATCTCCCATTCATCTATTGAAAGGGTCATCATCCCCGATTCCTGCTTGATTGCTTATTATATGCTGGATAAAATCATTTGGATGATGGAAAATTTGGTAGTCAATGAAGACAACATGCTGAAAAATTTCGAACAATCCTATAATCTGGTTTATTCTCAACGGGTCATGCTGGCTTTGATCGAAAAAGGGTTGAGCAGGGAAGAAGCCTATCAGATTGTGCAAAAAGAAGCCCTTGAATGCTGGAATACTTCCGGAGACTTTAAAACTGCTATACTTCAAAACAAGAGAATTACCGATTATTTAAATGCTGAAGAAATATCTCAGATCTTTAAGCCTGATCATTACCTGCAAAATGTGGATGCTGTCTACAAGCGATTCAACCTGGGAGAGAAGTAATGAGTGACATCTTCAGAATCTATGTCAGGAAAAAGACTGGTTTCGATGTAGAAGCCAAACACCTGTTACAAGACCTGAGAGAACATCTACTGATTAGAGAATTGACAGATCTTCACCTGTACAACCGGTATGATATGACAGGCATTGAAAGAGAACAACTTGGGATGGTCATCAATCTGATCCTCTGTGACCCGGTTGTTGATTTGGTTTATACTGATGCAGTGACAACAGTTTCAGATCAGCTGACAATCAATCCCTTATCCGCAATGCCAAAAGGAGACTACTGGGTTGGTTCGCAATATTTGCCTGGCCAATACGATCAGAGGGCCGATTCAACCGAACAATGTATTCGAATACTCATCAATGAATCCACTCCTTTGGTCCAAACGGCAAAATTCTACACTCTTTTTGGACTACTGTCTCAAGAACAGGTAAAAAAGATTGAAAATTATCTGATCAACCCGGTTGACTCCAAAGTGGCTGAAAAAGATAAACCGGTCAGTTTGATTGTTTCTTCACACATTCCCGAATCTGTTCAGCGGCTGGACGGTTTTACCCAAATGGGTGAGGCGTCATTAAATCAATTCCATCATGACCATCAGCTAGCCATGTCCGTAGAGGACTTAGTTCTTTGTCAGGATTATTTCCGCAAAGAAACAAAAGACCCCACCATCACGGAACTGAAAGTGATTGACACTTATTGGTCTGATCATTGCCGGCATACCACCTTTTCGACTACCCTTTCATCTGTCCAATTTGATCAGGCACGTTCAAACGAACCGCTGAAAAAGGCTTTCATGGAATTTAAAGATGATTTTGAAAGCTATTACGGTAAAGATCGACCGCTAACCCTGATGGATATGGCCACCCTCCAGATGAAAGTTCAAAGAAGAGCCGATCGATTAAAAGAATTAGTTCTAACCGATGAAATCAACGCCTGTACTGTAGAGATTGATGTGAATACTCCACAAGGTAAAATTCCCTATAACTTGCTGTTTAAAAACGAAACACACAACCATCCAACTGAAATTGAGCCTTTTGGTGGTGCTGCGACTTGTCTCGGTGGTGCCATTCGAGATCCTTTATCCGGAAGGGCTTATGTTTATCAATCCATGAGGGTAACCGGCAGCGCTGATCCCAGAACACCCATAGAAAAAACCATAAAAGGAAAACTCCCCCAGCGAAAAATTACAACAGAAGCTGCTCATGGATTCAGTTCTTACGGCAATCAAATCGGAATCGCCACGGGAATGGTAAAAGAATATTATCATCCCGGCTTTTTGGCCAAACGGTTAGAATGCGGGGCTGTTATTGGAGCTGTCCCCTCTAAAAATGTCAAGCGTGAACAGCCTCTTGCGGGGGATCTTATCCTGTTAATCGGAGGAGACACCGGAAGAGATGGATGCGGAGGTGCCACCGGATCGTCAAAAAGCCATGAAAAAGAGTCTATAGAAAAGTGCGGAGCTCAGGTTCAAAAAGGCAACCCCCCCATGGAAAGGAAATTGCAAAGGCTCTTTCGAAATCCCCTGATTACCCAAAGAATCAAAAAATGCAACGATTTTGGTGCAGGAGGAGTCAGTGTGGCAATAGGCGAACTGGCGGATGGACTGGATATCAACCTGGATGCCATTGAAAAAAAATACACCGGACTGGATGGGACTGAATTGGCCATATCGGAATCTCAGGAAAGAATGGCAGTCGTTATTTCACCACAAGATTATGATTTCTTAGAAAAAACCGCCAACGAAGAAAATCTCAAATGTTATCAAGTAGCAAAGGTAACAGACTCAAACCGACTAAAGATGAAATGGCACGGACAGACCATCGTTGATTTATCCCGTGACTTTCTCAACACAAACGGCGTAAAACAGGTTCGGGATGTTTTTATCAAAGCGCCCAAGAGCACACAAGGGTACATTGATTTCGACCGGAATCAAACGGAACCTTTCTTAATATTAGAAGAACAACTGTCGAACTTAAATGCCTGTGCTCAACAGGGATTGGCTGAGCGTTTTGACAGTACCATCGGCGCTTCAACGGCTATTTTCCCTTTCGGGGGCGAAAAACAAAGAACACCGGCTGAGGTTATGGCAGCCTATATACCGGTTGAAACGGGTGAAACGTCAACCATCAGCCTGATGGCTCATGGCTATGACCCGTATTTAACACAATGGAGTCCCTTTCACGGTGGTGTATATAACGTTATTCAGTCTTGTACGAAGTTGATTGCCGCAGGAGGACATCCGGAGAAAATCTGGTTGAGTCTCCAGGAATATTTTGAAACCCTGCGGTCTGATCCTGAAAGCTGGGGAAAGCCGTTTGCAGCTCTATTGGGAGCATACAAAGCCCAAAAAGAATTGGGATATGCCGCTATAGGAGGAAAAGACAGTATGTCGGGTTCATTTGAGGATCTGGATGTACCACCCACACTCATCAGTTTTGCAGTGAGTATTACCGAAGAGTCTGCTGTGTGCACCAATGAGCTGAAAGAGAAAAATCATGACATCGTCTATTTAAAAACACCAGTGGATGAAAACCTCATGCCCGATTTTCAAACAATCAGAGAACGTTTTCAAATTATTCACGAATTGATTCAGCATAAGAAAATCCACTCTTGTGCAGCCCCTGATCGCTTTGGTATTTTGCATAATCTATGTTTGAGAGCGTTTGGAAACCAAATTGGCATTGAACTATATGATGACAATGATCAGGATTTACTGGAAGGCTTACCCGGATCCTTATTGCTTGAATGTGAAGCAGATGTCTCCGAAAAGCTCTTTCAAAAAGGTGGAAAGATCATTGGAAAAACAATTGGAGAAAAGGTCATCAAATTAGGCGGAAAAACAAAAACATTATCTGAGTTGGAACAAACATGGTTAAAACCCCTTGAAGAGATATTTCCCCTGAAAGAACACATAGATGATAATCTGCACCCTGTATTCACATCTAACGCTACTTTAAAGGAGCAAGTTAAAAATAAAAAGATTAACTTAAACAGGAATACAAAACCAAGAGTGTTCATTCCTGTTTTTCCGGGAACAAATTGTGAATACGACTCCCGAATGGCTTTCGAGAGAGCCGGTGCTCAATGTCAAATCAGTGTCTTTAGAAACCTCACCCCATCCGCCATTGAGGAATCCTCTGAACTATTTGCTCAGGAAATATCCAAAAGTCAGATCCTGATGATACCCGGAGGATTCAGTGCGGGAGATGAACCCGATGGCTCGGGAAAATTCATTGCCGCTTGTTTCAGACACATGAAAATTCAAAGGGCTGTAGAAAAACTGCTGAGTGACTCAGACGGGTTGATACTTGGCATATGTAACGGATTTCAGGCCCTGTTGCGATTGGGACTGCTGCCGTTTGGTGAATACCGTCAACCGGATGAAACCCTTCCTACTTTGACCTACAATCACATCGGTAGACATATCTCGACTATTGCAAACACAAAAGTGGTCTCTGTCAATTCCCCCTGGTTCAATTCAGAGCAATTAGGAAAACGTTATAAAATGCCACTTTCCCACACAGAAGGAAGATTTTTTTGTACTCAAGAAATGCTGGAACACCTACTGAAAAACGACCAGATCGCAACCTGTTATTGCGAAGAGGATGGAACAATTGACCCCATGGGTATTTCAAATCCCAACGGATCTTTGGCTTCCATAGAAGGAATAACGAGCCCGAATGGAAGGGTTCTGGGAAAAATGGGGCACAATGAAAGAGTACGTTTTGGTCTGTACAAAAATATTCCCCACATGCAAATTCAGGACATCTTCCAAAACGGTGTGGATTACTTTGTAAAATAATCAAATGGAGGACGATCATGAAAAAAGACATCTATGTTGCCTATTTGAAAGAAAAGGGAATTAACGATGATCAAATTGAATATGCCATACAATCAGTCGAAAAACTCCAAGAATTTCTGAAAGAAAAGGGAAGTGATTTAAACACATGCTCTACTGATGATATTCAGAATTACATGGATTATCTGATTGAAACGGATGAAAATACTATCAAACGGATCATTTTCTTGGCCAGGTACTTTTTAAGTCAAAAGAACAACACCATATACATCTACTTCACGCAATTATTGGGTGTTTCCGGTGTGATCGAAAGCATCATGAATCGATTTCAACAATTAGTGAAGAGAAAATCACTGGATGCGAGGCTTGAACAACAGATCAAAATCCTTCCCATAGGCAGTTCCCCTAAAAAATACCCCGTTTTTGTCAAGGATTTTATGAAAGATTTGAAAACTTGTTTGGATGAAGAAGATGCACGATGGGTACTGGCAGGCAATAATCATCAAATTCCTTCAGAAAGTTTTGATGAAGAAAAAAAACACTTCCAAAAAGCGAATTCCCTTGATGAATATTTGAAAGGGCGACATGAAAGAGCCGTTTCGAAATTGAACAAACACGCTAAAGATGGAACCGTTTGGTTCGAGCAAATGATCACCCCGGAAGTCGTTTCGTTTGTCCGCTCAAATCAGGAGATTCTGGGAGGGGTGA